>NZ_JAHQVH010000084.1:0-4874 GCF_019052435.1 Bacteroides sp. MSK.20.12
GCAAAAAGCAATGGATTCAAATCAATCTGCTCGGCAAATTGGTCGAGCCATGCCTGTCCTGCAAAATAAGAAACGGTAGTGCCTACTAGGATAGAAATCACTGAAACGTATAAAATGTCACGTGTCAGTAATCCGAGGATATGAGATGCTTCGGCTCCATTCACTTTCCGGATAGCTATCTCTTTGCTCCGGCGCTGGGTTTCATCGTTCACATAGCCAATCAATCCCATGATAACGATCAGCAGGATAAAGGCGGAAGTGATCCAGACGGAATTGCGGAAGCGGTATACGTCTTTATAGATATTTTTCACCATTTGATCCACCAGGATAAAACGCAAGGATATATTCGGATAGGTGTTTTCTACAAACTCGTTCAGACGTTTCAGATTCTCGTTATATGGTTCTTTCAAGCGGACATCAAATGCGTGGTTGGCATTTTCATCTCCAATTAGGACAATAGGAGATTGCGCCCCATAAAAGCTGTTATTGCGAATGTCACGAAATACACCTACAATCGTTCCTTGAATGTCATTCACTGTTTTACCTACTGCTCCGTCGGTCCATTTCATCAGACGCACCAGTTCTTCGTTTACCAATAAGTCGTTCTGCTTTTTCAGCGTAGTGCCTTCTATAATCTTAATACCCATTACTTCAGGATAGTTGTAATGGCAGGAATTGTAATTTAGGGTAGCAATCCGCTTACCGTCATTTCCCATCAGTCCGCGTGTCCAGTACTCTCCCAACACCCCATTCACGGCAACGGTCACTCCTTCTACCATCGGCTGGCGGTTCAAATCGTCTTTGATATGCTCTACCGATTCTTTAGGCAACCATGTCTGCGCTTGAGCTAATCCGGGCACGACGATACCCATATCACGGCTCATCAGATGACTGTACTGCAACAGAGTGACCAGCAACAATCCCAAGACGAAAGAAACTCCTGTAAACTGCACAAACAATAACGAACGTTTCCATCCTTTCTTCCCATCTGTATACCGGCGGAATACTTGCGTGACAGGGATACGGGAGAATAATCGTCCCGGTATGCCACCTGCCAGTATAAAGAGAACAAGGATAGTGAGCAACGGTACCCACAACGTTTCCCAAGTGAAAAGTGAAGAAAGACGGACGGAAAGTAAATCTTCAATCAGACCACGCGCATTGATTATCAGTAAGAAACTAAGCAATACGGAAAGAATGACAAGGATTCCCGTCTCTGCCATAAACATTCTGAAAATATGGGTGGAACTGGCTCCATTGCACTTATGTACTCCCACTCCTTTTGCACGACGGCTTAAAGTAGCAATGGATATCAGCATATAGTTCATGATAGCCACAAAGAAGATAGCAAAGCCCAAAAATCCGTAAATGACCAAACGCTTTTGTACATCGGGAGAAGCCAGATGACGTTTCACCAATGGAATGGCGCTAAATTCAATTTTCCAGCCATCAAACTCTAATGCGGTATATTTACCGATCACCCGCTGAATGTCAGCATTCACTTTGTCAATGTCCGAAGCATGGCGCAAACGAAGGAAAGCATAAAAGACATCATTTCCTCTCCAGCTGGCTCCTGCATGATACCCTCCATTCTGATGAACAGATATCACGAAATCATGGGTGAGCATCGTGTTTTCCGGTACATCTTTGTAGATCCCACGTATGGTCAGTGTGTTTTGTTTTTCAACAGAAAGCACTTTACCAACAGGGCTTTCATCTCCAAACGTCTCACGGGCAAAATGCTCCGAAACAAAAACGCTTCCGGGCATAATCATATCTTTGGGATTGCCTTCCAACACCGGTATGCCGAAAGTCTGAAAGAAACAAGTATCCGCAAAGATGTAATCTGCATCAGGCAACAGTTTATCTTCATAATAAATATTGTCACTCCCTATCCAAAGAACACTACTGGCAACTTCTATTTCCTTCGGCATCTCTTCTGCCAAAGTAGGTGCCACCACATCGAAAACAGTATAGTCATAACCGATCTCTCCATCATCACCTGCGGTTTCGCCTGTACTAAGATTAGTCATCTGACAACGTACGAGTGCCAGGCGTTCCGCCTCCGGATAGCATTTCTCATAGCTTAGTTCGAAGGCTATCTGCGAAAAAAGCAGAATACCGATAGTAAGCCCTAAAGAAAGGGAAATGATTCGTATGATATTCGATCCGCGTTCACGCAATAAGGTACGTATAGTATAATAGATTTGTCTCATGGTTGGTTCTCTGTTTATGCCTTTACACTTGCTACAATACTTCCATCGAATAAATGTACGGTACGATGTGCAAAACTGGCATCGTGCTGTGAGTGGGTCACCATGATAATGGTTGTCCCCTCTCTATTCAGTTCCGTCAACAGATTCATCACTTCCGCTCCGTTTTTTGAGTCAAGGTTACCCGTAGGCTCATCGGCAAGGATGAGTTGAGGATTGGTAACAACCGCGCGGGCTATCGCCACCCGTTGTTGTTGTCCGCCGGAAAGCTGTTGAGGAAAATGTTTAGCACGGTGGTTGATATTCATTCTTTTTAGAATGTCTTCTACCATTCGGCGACGTTCGGAAGATTTAAGACCTAAATAAGTAAGCGGAAGTTCCACATTCTCGTAGACGTTCAATTCGTCCATAAGGTTGAAGCTCTGGAATACAAAGCCCAGTTTGCCTTTACGGACACGGGTACGTTCCTTTTCTTTCAGGCCGGCTACTTCTTCTCCCATCAGCAGGTAAGAGCCTTCAGTGGGGTTATCTAATAGGCCGAGGATGTTTAATAAGGTGGATTTCCCACAGCCAGACGGTCCCATGATAGCAACAAATTCTCCTTCTTTTACTTCAAGGTTTACATGATTTAATGCGACTGTCTCCACTTCGGTAGTACGGAATACTTTACTAATATTTTCAATCTGTATCATCTTGTTTATTTATGATGTTGTTCTATATAAATTTATTTCCAGTTTTACTATTGACGTTTTTAGTCATGCAGAAAGTATGCCAAACAAGAATAGCTATTCATTTTCAATCATTTACCTTTTCTTAGTTTCCCAAGCATTGTCTAATAATTAGACAGGACCGTCTAATTATTAGACAAATCGATACTGTTCCATATCTCCCATTTATTGTTCAAAGAGTCCTATTTGCCTGTTAGCCGATTGTCCATCCAAATAGAAAACTTTATCTTTGCATTTAGTTTTCTAGACTATAAACAAAATAATTATGATGAGAAAGAGTGTATATGTATTCTTATCGTGCTTTTTACTTTCCGGATGCGGCATGATAGATTACCATCCATACGACGTCCGTATCAGCGGCGAAACAGAGGTCAACGCACATAATATCGAAAGAATAGAGGCAAACTGCCAAGGTAAAACGACCATACGCTTTGTGACTATGGGCGACTCACAACGATGGTACGATGAAACGGAAGATTTCGTGAAAGAGATTAATAAACGGAATGATATCGACTTCGTTATTCACGGAGGGGATATGAGTGACTTCGGACTAACCAAAGAGTTTCTCTGGCAAAGGGATATCATGAACGGACTTAACGTGCCTTATGTAGTCCTTATCGGCAACCATGATTGTTTGGGGACGGGAGCAGAAACATACAAGGCGGTATTCGGTCCCACCAACTTTTCTTTCATCGCAGGTAATGTGAAATTTGTCTGCCTGAACACCAATGCGCTGGAGTATGACTACTCTGAACCTGTGCCGAACTTTACCTTTATGGAACAAGAGATTACGAGCAGGCTGGACGAGTTTGAAAAGACTGTCATTAGTATGCACGCACGCCCTTACACGGATGTATTCAACGATAATGTGGCTAAAGTATTTCAACATTATATCAGACAATACCCGGGAATACAAGTTTGCACTGCTGCTCACACACACCATTATCAAGACGATGTGATCTTTGATGATGGAATACATTATGTTACCAGTGATTGTATGGATTACCGTACTTATCTGGTATTTACAATAACCCCGGAAAAATATGAATATGAACTGGTTAAATACTAACTATATCTTGCGCGCAGGAGTATTATCCGTACTTCTGTTACTTCCCGGTCTGATTTCAGCTACTTGTAAAGCAGATACAATCATCAACTCGTACAAGGCTGATTCACTCCGTTTCATTATCAAAGATGATTCAATTATCACTTTTCGCACAGGAGATTCTATATTTACGATCATCAGAGCGGACTCTGTATTGCCGGTTACACCGAAGCAGGTGAAACACAGTCGTTACGATAACCGGATTCACCGTTTCCGCAGTCACTGGGAACGGATTATCCCGACGCACTCCAAAATACAGTATGCCGGAAACATGGGATTGCTTTCTTTCGGTACGGGATGGGATTACGGGAAACATAATCAGTGGGAAACGGATATATTGCTCGGATTTATACCGAAATATTCGTCAAAGAAGGCCAAAGTAACCATGACGCTCAAGCAGAACTATATGCCCTGGAGCATTAATATCGGAAAGGGCTTCTCTACGGAACCTCTTACCTGCGGGCTTTATGTGAATACCGTGTTTGGCGACCAGTTTTGGGTGAATGAGCCGGAACGTTATCCGAAAGGTTACTATGGTTTCTCCAGCAAAGTACGTTTTCATGTTTTCATGGGACAACGGTTGACATACGATATTGATCCGCAACGTAGATTTTTAGCCAAGTCGGTGACTTTTTTCTATGAAATAAGTACGTGCGACCTGTATGTTATCAGTGCAGTAAACAATAGCTATCTCCGTCCCCGTGATTATCTTAGTTTATCATTCGGATTGAAGTTCCAGTGGTTATAAAAGAATTTATGATTTATGAATTATGATTTATAACTCACTTTTTCGTAAGTTTGCGCTTTACAAACTTAAACGAAAATGAG
>NZ_JAHQVH010000085.1:0-3574 GCF_019052435.1 Bacteroides sp. MSK.20.12
GATAATGTACGTGCAATAGTAGGCTGAGTAGTCTCATTCACTGCTAATACTGGAGTCGTTTCTATATAGAATTGTACATCATGCTCTTTTTTATCAAGAGGACGCACGCGATAGGAGATGTAGTTAATCGGAGTTGACAACAAATCCAAGTCATCTATCAATTGAGGCGCTGTAAATACAACATCTAATTCGACAGGTCCGCAGGTGAATGTATAGTAACTGGAAGTGGCTAGTACATCTACCGATTTCTGTACAGCCTCATTTTCAAATGTTACTGCATTTTTCTTTTCACGATATAAACCAAAATCCACATAAGATCCTCCAGTTGTGTTATGACAATGCGCTGCAATCACATTTTTGCCATTACGAAGTTTTTTCTTGGCTTCATCTGAAAGTTTTAGGTTTACATTATTCTTCCATACGAGATCTGTAGCAACCAGTTTTTCTCCATTTAAATATAATTCGAATACATCGTCATGAGAATAAATAAGAAAAATATTCTCTGTTAAATCTAAATCATTTATTTCAAATGTACGTCGGATATAAATATCTGTATTATCTCCTTTCCATTCTGTGCGAACACGTGGCATATCACGGCTACCGAAAGCAGCTTTACCTTTTTTCCAACTACTATCATCAAACTGGAATTCTTGCCATCCATTTGCTGGTTGACTATTAGTATATGCAGCCTCCCAACGTTCCACATTTGTCATGGGAGCGATAGGTATTAGAGCTACTTGATCTTTACCCAGGAAACGATACACTTTACCATCTACGCGTAAAGCCCCTACTAATGGTTTCTTAGCTGTAGTCCAGTGTTCTGTACTTCCTTCCATTAATTTATCATAAGGAGACCAGATAGAGAAGTGAGGATCTGAAACAACGATAGGTACCGATGGAGTACGTAGCGCTATCTCTTTTACTGGTTTAAATAAGTTGCCGGTTTGAGCATTTGCGAATAAACCGACCGAAAAGGCCATTACTGTTAGTAGTTTCTTCATAAATATTTTCTAATTAATCTACAATTTTAAGGTTACCCATCTACAATCTTGTTTACCTATAAAGAAAAACAAACCCTACGTTTTCTTTTATTTCTCTTTTTACCTTCTTACTATTACCTTTTAAATGCAATCTTACCTTTCTTATCGCTATACCTAAATAATATATTAAAATCAGTACTGTCGAATATTTATAAATGCTAGAGGAAAAGTTTATATAGAATTGTGTGTTTCAGGTAGGACCCAGGAGTCATACAAATCCATTTGTTTTTCCATAGCATTTTATTTGCAACACTACAAAATAATGGAATTAATGCTAAATATTAGGAAAATCTGTGTTCAAGAAAGGACAAAATCTATTCTTTTTTCATATTTTGAGTGTTTTTAAAGTGCAAAATAAGTCTCTTACAGTGTGCTTTGAGTAGTTTTTTTCCTTTTTGAGCAATATTTATCCACTTTTATTAAGATAGTACAATGTTTTTGGAGGTTCTAGCTTTTAACGATGAGATATTGCTCATTTCGGATAGCTTTTGTAACTTTGCAATACGAAAGCAATACAGATTTTACTATCGCAAAATATACTCCATATATTAAACCTAGGTACGTCACTCGAGAGGGGACTACTGTCCTTTATGTTCGATATAACTACAATCGAACTAAGCGTACGCTTATCTCTACTGGATACAGTATTAAACCGGAACACTGGGATTCTAAAAAGAGATGGATTAAGCGCGCTTGTCCAAACTATGATGAAATTGATGCCTGCCTGATTAGAATAACATCCAAGCTTGGAGAAATTCTTACATATGCTAAGATAAACGGAATAAGTCCAACCGTAGATTTTGTTTTACTTGAACTAAAAAAGAATAGAGAATATGAGTTACGTCCTAATCGGGTAGATATCTTTGACGCATTAGAAAGATATATTACAGAAAAAGCTCCAGTTGTTTCTGCAGATCAAATAAAGGACTACCGAACACTTCGCAAACATCTGATCGCTTTCAAAGAACATTCATCGCAACCAATTACTTTTCATAACTTGAATCTTATATTTTATAATGAATTCATGGACTATTTATTTTATAAGGTTATAAAGCCCGATGGGAGTGTTGGCTTGCTCACTAATTCTGCAGGAAAAATTATACGTTTGTTAAAGGGATTTGTTAATTATCAAATAGATAAAGGAGTTATTCCTCCAATTGACTTGAAGCATTTTAAGGTCGTAGAAGAAGAAACTGATGCTATTTATTTAAGTGAAAAGGAACTTTCAACAATACACGAGTTAGACTTGTCAGATGATAAGCAATTGGAAGAGATTAGAGATGTTTTTATTACTGGGTGTTTTACAGGACTACGATATAGTGATCTCTCAACATTAAGTCCCGAACATATTGACTTAGATAATGAGATTATAAATCTCAAACAGAGAAAAGTGCATAAAGCTGTCATAATTCCTATGATCGATTATGTACCGGAAATACTCAAGAAGTACAACTATGATTTACCTAAAATTCCTAGATATATATTCAACGAAAGGGTTAAAGAATTAGGGCGAAGGGCAAAACTAAAACAGAAGATCGAAGTTGTTCGCAAGAAAGGGAAAGAACGGGAAAAGAGAGTCTATGAAAAATGGGAGATGATCTCTTCTCATACTTGCCGACGATCGTTTTGCACAAATATGTACTTATCCGGCTTTCCTGCCGGAGAACTTATGCGCATATCCGGGCATAAGAGTCCATCTGCATTTATGAGATATATAAAGGTTGATAATCTACAGGCTGCAAAAAGACTAAAAGAACTTCGAGCTAAACTTGCCAGGTAAAGATTGAAATATTTCATCTTAGTTATTTCAAATTATGTTCTATTTTTCATATATGCAGAAGAATTAAGATTCTATTGAATTGCTAAATAGAAAAAAGAAAGTCACATTTACATTATATATATTCCTTTTATTGAATATATATAGCATAATTCTTTATAAACATGTATTTTTTCCTACTATCGAAAACAAGTTTTGATATAATGAAACATGTCGTTGGTTTAAAAGGAACATCTCCTACCTTTAAAAGAAACTACTTATTGGTTTAAAATAAACCACACTATGGACTCCTGAATGGAGTTCTAACATCTACTTTCCTTATTACCTTAAGCTATCACACAATAACATTTCTCTGCAAAATAGCATAAAAAGATAGATAAATCATTCCAGAAAGCTTTATTTACGTCGAATTCATTCAACAAGAGTAATTATTCAATCTATTTGATTTTTAATATCTTAAAATGCTGCTAGTTTTTATGTCATAAAAGAAATTACATGGATAAATGAAAAGAGAGAGAGGAAAAATATTCATTTTTTCAGATTAGTCCATTTCTCATCTTAGACTACCACTACATTTATCCATTAACTTTTTATTTATTAAAAGTCTGCTCATAAATTAGAATTTTGTACTTCATTTAATAGCCACAACAACACAAAGACAATACAATATGAACATATTCTACTGTATTTCAATCAGTTAACAAACGACAATTTAGTCTGGACAGGACCCGGAAAACCAACTTTGCACGGATGACTT
>NZ_JAHQVH010000086.1:0-3497 GCF_019052435.1 Bacteroides sp. MSK.20.12
AGTTCTTTGAAATATTGATAAACAATACAAGTAGTACAAGTAAAAAAATAGAACCGTCAATACTTGTCCGAGAGAGTAGCGATACGATTGAGGATGATAGGTATTTGGATAAGGTCAATAAATTTACGGCGTCCTGAACAGAGCAAGAAATCATCTTAACAGATGAAAAAGATACTTTTACAATGAAGAGTTTGATCCTGGCTCAGGATGAACGCTAGCTACAGGCTTAACACATGCAAGTCGAGGGGCAGCATTTTAGTTTGCTTGCAAACTAAAGATGGCGACCGGCGCACGGGTGAGTAACACGTATCCAACCTGCCGATAACTCGGGGATAGCCTTTCGAAAGAAAGATTAATATCCGATAGTATATTAAAACCGCATGGTTTTACTATTAAAGAATTTCGGTTATCGATGGGGATGCGTTCCATTAGTTTGTTGGCGGGGTAACGGCCCACCAAGACTACGATGGATAGGGGTTCTGAGAGGAAGGTCCCCCACATTGGAACTGAGACACGGTCCAAACTCCTACGGGAGGCAGCAGTGAGGAATATTGGTCAATGGACGAGAGTCTGAACCAGCCAAGTAGCGTGAAGGATGACTGCCCTATGGGTTGTAAACTTCTTTTATATGGGAATAAAGTATTCCACGTGTGGGATTTTGTATGTACCATATGAATAAGGATCGGCTAACTCCGTGCCAGCAGCCGCGGTAATACGGAGGATCCGAGCGTTATCCGGATTTATTGGGTTTAAAGGGAGCGTAGGTGGATTGTTAAGTCAGTTGTGAAAGTTTGCGGCTCAACCGTAAAATTGCAGTTGAAACTGGCAGTCTTGAGTACAGTAGAGGTGGGCGGAATTCGTGGTGTAGCGGTGAAATGCTTAGATATCACGAAGAACTCCGATTGCGAAGGCAGCTCACTAGACTGCAACTGACACTGATGCTCGAAAGTGTGGGTATCAAACAGGATTAGATACCCTGGTAGTCCACACAGTAAACGATGAATACTCGCTGTTTGCGATATACAGTAAGCGGCCAAGCGAAAGCATTAAGTATTCCACCTGGGGAGTACGCCGGCAACGGTGAAACTCAAAGGAATTGACGGGGGCCCGCACAAGCGGAGGAACATGTGGTTTAATTCGATGATACGCGAGGAACCTTACCCGGGCTTAAATTGCATTTGAATAATCTGGAAACAGGTTAGCCGCAAGGCAAATGTGAAGGTGCTGCATGGTTGTCGTCAGCTCGTGCCGTGAGGTGTCGGCTTAAGTGCCATAACGAGCGCAACCCTTATCTTTAGTTACTAACAGGTCATGCTGAGGACTCTAGAGAGACTGCCGTCGTAAGATGTGAGGAAGGTGGGGATGACGTCAAATCAGCACGGCCCTTACGTCCGGGGCTACACACGTGTTACAATGGGGGGTACAGAAGGCAGCTACCTGGCGACAGGATGCTAATCCCAAAAACCTCTCTCAGTTCGGATCGAAGTCTGCAACCCGACTTCGTGAAGCTGGATTCGCTAGTAATCGCGCATCAGCCATGGCGCGGTGAATACGTTCCCGGGCCTTGTACACACCGCCCGTCAAGCCATGAAAGCCGGGGGTACCTGAAGTACGTAACCGCAAGGAGCGTCCTAGGGTAAAACTGGTAATTGGGGCTAAGTCGTAACAAGGTAGCCGTACCGGAAGGTGCGGCTGGAACACCTCCTTTCTGGAGCGATGTCGTAAGACGATGCAATTCTACATGAATAATGTAAAACGCCCATCGTTAAAAATAGTGACTTTAAAGGTTCTGTTTTTTGTACTACTGGTACTTGTTTATTTATAATATATAGATCAACCATCTATAGAAGTATAGATAGAGATAAACAAGAGAAAAAAGAAGCCGAGTCTAACATCAGGTAGACAAGGTTGAACTAGTCCTATAGCTCAGTTGGTTAGAGCGCTACACTGATAATGTAGAGGTCGGCAGTTCAACTCTGCCTGGGACTACCAAGCTCAAGAATGAGGAACAGCGAAAGCTGAAAGCTAAAAGCTAAAAAACGATATTCTTGAACAACCTCTTGGGGGATTAGCTCAGCTGGCTAGAGCATCTGCCTTGCACGCAGAGGGTCAACGGTTCGAATCCGTTATTCTCCACTCTCTCTGAAAAGAGAAACGATCTTTGACATGATGTACAAAAAGTAAAATTAAAAGTAAGAGCTAAAAGTATATATCAAACCGTACGTGTTCGAGTATGCAATATTGACAGCCGGAAGCAATTCCACAAGTCAATACCAATACGCGAATAAAACGTTTGAAAGAAAGTAAGCAAGGGCGCATGGCGGATGCCTTGGCTCTCGGAGGCGATGAAGGACGTGATAAGCTGCGATAAGCTTCGGGTAGGTGCAAATAACCTTTGATCCGAAGATTTCCGAATGGGACAACCCGTCATTCTGAAGGAATGACATCTTGCATAGCAAGAGGCTAACGCAGGGAACTGAAACATCTTAGTACCTGCAGGAAAAGAAAATAATAATGATTCCCCAAGTAGTGGCGAGCGAACGGGGATTAGCCCAAACCAATGTTGTTACGGCAATATTGGGGTTGTAGGACCACGATGTCGCAAGAAATTTAGTGAGAAGAATTCTTTGGAAAATGAAACCATAGACGGTGATAGTCCGGTATTCGAAGCTAAACGAAGCGTAGTGGTATCCTGAGTAGCGCGGGACACGAGGAATCTTGCGTGAATCTGCCGGGACCATCCGGTAAGGCTAAATACTCCCGAGAGACCGATAGCGAACCAGTACTGTGAAGGAAAGGTGAAAAGCACTTCGAATAGAAGAGTGAAATAGTCCCTGAAACCGTGCGCCTACAAGCGGTCGGAGCAGCGTAAGTTGTGACGGCGTGCCTTTTGCATAATGAACCTACGAGTTACTTTTTCCGGCAAGGTTAAGCATTTTAAAATGTGTAGCCGAAGCGAAAGCGAGTCTGAACAGGGCGATTAGTCGGAAGGAGTAGACGCGAAACCAAGTGATCTACCCTTGGTCAGGTTGAAGGTTAGGTAACACTAACTGGAGGACCGAACCGATAAGCGTTGAAAAGCTTCCGGATGAACTGAGGGTGGGGGTGAAAGGCTAATCAAACTTGGAGATAGCTCGTACTCCCCGAAATGCATTTAGGTGCAGCCTTGGGAATTACTACTGTGAGGTAGAGCGACTGATAAGATGCGAGGGCTTCACCGCCTATCAAGTCTTGATAAACTCCGAATGCGCAGTAGTTCGATCCCAGGAGTGAGGGCATGGGTGCTAAGGTCCATGTCCTAAAGGAGAAGAATCCGGACCATCAGCTAAGGTCCCGAAATAATTGCTAAGTTGAACTAACGAAGTCAGATTGCTAAGACAGCTAGGATGTTGGCTTGGAAGCAGCCATTCATTTAAAGAGTGCGTAACAGCTCACTAGTCGAGGAGTTTGGCGTGGATAATAATCGGGCATTAAGCAATTTACCGAAGCTATGGGAT
>NZ_JAHQVH010000087.1:0-3115 GCF_019052435.1 Bacteroides sp. MSK.20.12
GTAACCTGACTTTTGAACCCAGTGTCAACATCGCCACCCCTTTAAATTACCGTCTCGGTCCGGGTGACGAAGTGATTATTGACATTTGGGGAGCCAGTCAGAACACTATCCGCCAACAGATTTCTCCTGATGGCACTATCAACATTCAGAAAATAGGTCCCGTTAACCTGAATGGCCTGACTATTTCTGAAGCCAATGACTATCTCAAAAAAACATTAAACAAGATCTATAATGGTCTCAATAATGCGGATGATCCCACTTCTGACATCCGTTTGACTTTGGGCAGCATCCGTACTATTCAGATTAATGTAATGGGTGAAGTAGTCCAGCCGGGTACTTACTCTCTATCATCCTTTTCTACTGTGTTCCATGCGCTTTACCGTGCCGGTGGAGTCAGTGACATAGGAAGCCTTCGCAATGTTCAGCTGGTACGTAACGGTAAGAACATCGCCACAATCGATGTCTACCAATTTATCATGAAAGGCAACATTCAGGATGACATCCGTCTTCAGGAGGGCGATGTAGTAATAGTCCCTGCCTATGACGTATTGGTTAAGATCGACGGAAAAGTGAAACGTCCGATGCGTTTCGAAATGAAGAAGGACGAAAATTTATCTACTCTAATCAGTTATGCTGGTGGGTTTGAGGCCGACGCCTACACCCGTTCTTTGCGTGTCGTACGCCAAAACGGACAGGAGTATGAAGTAAACACAGTCAAAGACCTTGATTATAGTGTCTATAAAATGCGGAATGGTGATGTTGTGACTGCCGAGGCTATCCTTAACCGCTTCACTAATAAGCTTGAAATCCGTGGTGCCGTTTACCGTCCCGGTATCTACCAGCTAAACGGTAAACTGAATACCGTTCGCGAATTGGTGAACGAAGCCCAAGGCTTGACTGGTGATGCTTTCTTGAACCGTGCTGTCCTTTATCGTCAGCGTGAGGACCTTACTACTGAAGTTATCCCTGTTGACATTAAAGCCATTATGGATGGTACTTCCCAAAATATCATCCTGGCGAAAAACGATATTCTTTATATTCCCAGTATCCATGATTTGGAAGATAGAGGTGATGTTGTAATCCACGGCGAAGTGGCCAAACCGGATTCCTATCCTTATGCTGACAACATGACTCTTGAAGACTTGATCATTCAGGCCGGAGGCTTGCGTGAAGCCGCTTCTGTTGTTCGTGTGGATGTATCGCGCAGAATCAGGAATCCCCATAGTACAGTGGATAATGATACTATCGGTCGGACGTATACTTTCTCCCTGAAAGAAGGTTTTGTTGTTGACGGCACACCGGGTTTTGTGCTTCAACCTTATGATGAGGTTTATGTTCGCCGCAGTCCGGGTTACCAGGCTCAACAGAATGTAGTTGTTGAAGGTGAAATCCTGTTCGAAGGTTCATACGCCATGACCAGTCGTGAGGAACGTCTTTCAGACTTGATCAATAAAGCGGGAGGTACTACGAATTATGCTTACCTACGCGGTGCCAAGTTGACTCGTGTCGCTACTGAGGGTGAGAAGAAACGTATGGGAGATGTGATCCGTTTGATGAGTCGACAGCTAGGAGAAGCTATGATGGATTCTTTGGATATTCATGTGGAAGATCATTTTACAGTCGGCATTGACTTGGAAAAAGCTATAGCTAATCCTGGCAGTGCATCAGATCTGGTTCTTCGTGAAGGTGATGTGGTTTTTATTCCGAAGAATACTAATACGGTAACAATTAACGGTGCTGTCATGGTTCCTAATACCGTTTCTTATATAGCTGGTAAGAATATCGATTATTACTTGAATCAGGCCGGTGGTTATTCTGATAATGCAAAGAAGAGTAAGAAGTTCATTGTTTATATGAATGGTCAGGTAACTAAGGTAAAAGGTAGTGGTAAGAAACAAATCGAGCCTGGTTGTGAGATCATTGTTCCTAGTAAATCAAAGAAGCGTACTAATATGGGGGAAATTTTAGGATATGCCACTTCTTTCAGTTCCTTGGGTATGATGATTGCCTCTATTGCTAATTTAATCAAGAAATAACGAATACCTTTATTTATGTCTACTTTGATGGAACAAACATCTGAAAAGGAAACAAAACAGTTGCATAATAATCACCATGATGAGGAGATCGAAATCGATTTGATGGATCTTCTTCGTAAGGTTATAGGTATTCGTAAGAAGATCTATAAAGCTGCCGGTATTGGACTGATAATTGGGATTATTGTTGCAATAAGCATTCCTAAGCAGTATACGGTTGAAGTTACCCTTTCTCCGGAAATGGGTAATAACAAAGGTGGTGGTTTATCAGGTTTGGCTGCTTCCTTTTTAGGAAGTGGAGTTACTATGGGAGATGGTACTGATGCCTTAAATGCTTCCTTATCTGCTGATATTGTTTCTTCTACTCCTTTTTTACTGGAGCTTTCTGCAATGGAGATACCGGTAACAAAGAATAAAGTCATGTCATTGAACACTTATTTAGATGAAGAAACATCTCCCTGGTGGAGTTATGTAATCGGGTTTCCAGGCATGGTAATTGGTGGAGTAAAGTCCTTGTTTACTGAGGAAGATGAAATTACATTTGATAAAACAAGTCAGGGTATAATTGAGCTTTCAAAGAAGGAAACGGAAAAAATTGAAACTCTAAAGGAAAAGATCACTGCTTCTGTGGATAAGAAAACCTCAATGACTTCCGTTACTGCAACTTTTCAGGATTCTAAAGTTGCTGCAGTCGTAGCTGATTCTGTGGTAAAAAAGTTGCAGGAATATATCATAGACTATCGTACCTCCAAATCTAAAGAGGATTGTCTCTATTTGGGGAAATTATTTAAAGAACGTCAGCAGGAATATTACGAAGCGCAGAAGAAATATGCCGATTATCAGGATTCTCATGATAACCTGATTTTGCAGAGTGTTCGTGCCGAACAGGAACGTTTGCAGAATGATATGAACCTTGCTTACCAGGTATACAGCCAAGTTGCTAGTCAACTTCAGGTCGCCAGAGCTAAAGTTCAGGAGGAGAAACCTGTATTTGCTGTTGTAGAACCTGCTGTTGTCCCCTTGGAACCTTCGGGAACCAGTAGAAAGGTATATGTTTTAGCTTTTATTTTCCTATCAGTTTG
>NZ_JAHQVH010000088.1:0-3035 GCF_019052435.1 Bacteroides sp. MSK.20.12
TTTTCATAGATCGCATCGTCAAAGTAATCAGTAGTTGTGGTCTTTCCAGCTATTATATGCGTTGTTCTGAACTTTATTCCTTTGGCATCATAAAGATAGGAAATGACACCTCCATCCTCAAACTCTATACAGCTGGGTAAATTTAAACAATTATACTGAATTTCAGTTTTTTTTGTTTAAATCCTGTATTAAAATTCCGTTTGAGTTATAATATAAAATACCCTGATACAAATTGGCTGTTTTCTAGCCAATTTGTATCAGGGTAAGACACTTCTTATTCGTCAGGCAAATATTTACTTTTTTCTTCCGGATGATCTTTCAGATACCCTTTGATAAAATCAGGTAACCATTCATACGGAGTAAGAGAATCATACAATTCTTCTTGAACAAATTTCTGAAGTTCTTTAGAATTTCCTTTCATCAATACATCATTTAAAAACACCCCATAACCACCAGCACCAATACAGACCCTAATATCAGGTCTCCTTTCACCATTTATCGGTTTTAGTTTTATAAGCGAACTTACTCTAAGATCAATATAAGAATCAGGTCCGGCAGGTTTCAACTGATTAACCAGAGCTACAAAACGATCAATAATCTTCCTATCACGAATAATCGTTTTATGGTTATCATTTCCAAATACAATGTGCAAACAATCGGTGATAGGAATATTTGTATCTACATCTCCTATAAACCAAAAGTTTACATTCTCAACATCGTTATTATCAATTAATAATTGATTACTTTTACAAGATGTCACAAATAATAATAGTAAAAATAATGAAATAGAATAATAACTGCTTTTATGGCTCCGAAGTCCATACAGGTTTCTTTCTTTTCTCATATTCCAGTGTTTTTTGTTCGTCAATTACATTTGAAGTAACTCCTTTTGTTATTACAGTTTTCCCATTATGATTTCTTCTTGTAACTTGCCCTGGACGAGTTTCACCATTAGCCCTTGAAGTTTTCTGTTCTGAACCGGTTATCACTCGTCTTTCTTCTTTTGTCTGATACTGCAGGTCGCTGCCACGTACCCTGTTTACCTCATACTCTTGAGCATTTATTTTATGTTCTAGCGCATGATCTGCTTCATGATCAAATATAGTAGCCGGAGAATTTACAGTACCATTATCATGTTGTGCCCCCCAATCACTTTTCCAATAAATACATCCAGTACCACGTGCAGCATCCGGACTATATTTGTTATCATATATAGCTTCCATCACATTCACTTTTATATCAGTATTTTCTACTATTGCAACTGTTGAAGCTCCACCTCCATTACCCATTTTTATACCATTCGCCTTATTATATTGATACGCTGTTATAACCGACTGAACGAAAGGGTTAGAATGAGTTATATTACCACCGCTATACGAAAATGATAAGTTTCTTCCAGTGAGCACACCATTTTCATAGATCGCATCGTCAAAGTAATCAGTAGTTGTGGTCTTTCCAGCTATTACATACGTGTCCGGAACTTTATTCCTTTGGCATCATAAAGATAGGAAATGGCACCTCCATCCTCAAACTCTATACAGCTGCGTAAATTTAAACAATTATACTGAATTTCAGAAATCTTTTTGTTTAAATCCTGTATTAAATTTCCGTTTGAGTTATAATATAAAATACCCTGATACAAATTGACTATTTTCTAGCCAACTTATACCAGGGTAAGACAAAAACAGTTCACATTACAAGTACAGATGAACAAGAAAATACCTAAATTTTAATCAGTATGATTTATATCTACATGTATTACTCTTGTCAATATTACATTCACAGCTTTGTCCTCATGAATTCCTGCCTGCCAATTTTGCATTAAATTTAATGCTTTCAAACCATTTTCTTCAAAAGCCGAAAGCTTATCCCCCTCTTTCTTATTGTAAATTCTAGCACCTATCAAATGCCCTTCTTTATCTATAACATACTGAACTTTCAAGATTGTTTGTTTAGGTTCAGTATCAGAATAAACAGGACGAAATTTTCTGCTAAAATCAGATATGAAAGCTGCTTCACCTCCCTTATAAAAAGGCATTTTTTCAACAAAAGTATATACCTCTTTCTGCGATAAACTATCATATGTAACAAAATCACTTTTTTGTTGCCCTTTTATTAAATTACAAGAGCAGATACATAGCACTACAACAATCAATAGATATGTTTTATTGATTCTGAACAGGAGTTCCTGGGAAATTAAGCCAATAGTCTTCATAATATTGTTTATATAAATTAGCATTTTGTTCAGGAGTTAACACTGAATTATATTTTGGAACAAAACCATATCCTCGTTTTTGTAAGTTTATCTCATTTAATATATAATTCAGCTGCCCTTTTGTTAACATATTTAGATCGTAGCCTTTCATACCATCAATAGTAATTTGAGGATAGTTCATAATATTATTCACAATATTCTTATCCGTTGTAGAAGTAGATACAAAAGAGTTAGGAGCTACCCTTACCAACTCTGTATCTGCTGTTTGCGTCAATTCAAATGGATGTCCTAGCCTTAATGTATGTAATACTTCATGTGTGGCATCCGAAGCTATATTGGAAAGTGATCTCAACTCCCCCTTAGGATTAAACAAATTCACAGAAGAACTAAAATAGGTAGTGCCCCCTCCTAATGTGCCATCCATTTTCCCCAAAGACAACGATTGCGATATGTTTTCATTTCCACTATAAAAAGTAACAGCAGTTGATACCATCCCTCCAGAAGCTTCTTGAAATGTATTGTTTAACTGTGTACTAATAGCTGTTTTATATGCATTAATTTGAGACGATGTCAGATTAAGACTTGAATCAACATTGAAATTAACAGCTAGAGTTACAGTCTTAGTTCCATTGGCATTCAAAACAATACCCCACTCTTTACCATTGACATCAACTAACATAATAGGATTATTACCACAATACGCATATGGACTAATCGAATAGTATTTCTCCGCCAACGGATCTACAACATGCCATCTTCCTAGCGCCGCATCATAATGTCTCGCCCCATAATCATACCAGTCAAGACCACCTTGTCTATC
>NZ_JAHQVH010000012.1:0-131199 GCF_019052435.1 Bacteroides sp. MSK.20.12
GTATTGAAAAAGACTGGGAGGCAGTACAGGCAGCTATTGATATCCCCTTCAGTAACGGATTACTGGAGGGGACAGTGAATAAAATTAAAGCGGTAAAAAGACAGATGTACAATAGGGCAGGAATTAAACTACTGAGAGCGAAGATTATTTATTCACAATAGAAGAAGTACCACCAAATTTGACGAAGAACCAAAAATCTTGGTTCTTCTTCAAATTCCGTGCTAGTAAAGCTCATTGAAAGGTTGATGGATAAAGGGATATCGGCATATTAGAAATAGCAAATAAATTATCCAAGCTATATGCATCTTAAAGTACCCCGGAATAGCCATGAATAAGGTTATTGAACATAAATAAGTAGCACGGAATTTGATTAAGAACCAAATCTTTTCTAGTAGAAAGATGAAATAAGTATTCTCTGAAAAGTTGTTTGTGTGGAATATTTACAGTATATTTGTATCGTAATAATCGCCCTACAAAACACATGCAGGACAAATAAATAAAGTAATGAGAATAACACTGGTAAGAGACGATGGCAAGGTGAACACTATGCGTACGTTGAGAATTGAACAGCTCGTGGAGCAAATGAAAGTAGAAACTAAAACACAGCCTGTCTCAAAAATGAGAGAAGTCCTGCCTTTTATGCTTCCAGGTGATAAAAATGACTATGTACAGAAAGTGCCGAAGCTGATACCTGCAGCCGCCTTTTTTCGCAAAGGCGGCATAATGACGATGAGTGAATACAATGGAATTGTGATGATTCAGGTCAACAACTTGTCCGGACGTATGGAAGCGGATGAGGTGAAAGAACGGGTAAAGGAGCTTCCGCAGACTTACTTAGCTTTCACCGGTTCTTCCGGAAAGTCTGTGAAAGTATGGGTACGCTTTACTTATCCCAATGATCGTTTGCCGACAACTAGTGAAGAAGCGGAGCTTTTTCATGCGCATGCCTATCGGTTGGCAGTGAAATTTTATCAGCCACAACTTCCTTATGATATCGAGCTGAAAGTACCTTCGTTGGAGCAATATTGTCGTTTAACTTTTGACCCGCACTTGTATTTTAATCCCGAAGCAATGCCTATTTATATGAAGCAGCCTGCCGCTATGCCGGGTGAGGTGACTTATCGCGAACGGGTGCAAACGGAAACTTCACCGTTACAACGGCTTGCGCCGGGATATGAAAAGTGTAATGCGCTTTCTGTCCTTTTCGAAGCTGCTTTTGCACGTGCGTTGGATGAAGAGACTGATTATCAACCGGAAGGAGACAAACAATCGCTGTTGATTAATCTAGCAGGACATTGTTTCCGTGCCGGTATTCCAGAGGAAGATACAGTGCGATGGTCTCGCGCTCATTATCGCTTGCCGAAGGACGATACATTGGTTCGGGGAACCGTGCGAAATGTATACCGCACTTGTGAGGGATTTGCGAGTAAAAGTAGTCTGTTGCCGGAACAATTATTTGTCATGCAGATGGATGAGTTTATGAAACGGCGTTATGATTTTCGTTTCAACCAGTTGACATCACAAGTGGAATGTCGTGAACGGAACAGCTTTAATTTTTATTTTCATCCGGTGGATAAACGGTTGATGGCAAGTATTGCAATGAATGCACATTATGAAGGGCTTAAGCTGTGGGATAAAGACGTGGTACGTTACCTGAATTCGGATCATGTGCCGGTTTATCAGCCTATCGAGGAATTTCTTTATGACCTTCCTCATTGGGATGGTAAGGATCACATCGGCGATCTTGCCAAACGAGTTCCTTGCGATCATCCTCATTGGGCGCAATTGTTTCGTCGTTGGTTTCTTAGTATGATAGCGCATTGGCGTGGAATGGGAAAGAATCATGCAAATAGCACTTCCCCTATATTGATAGGTCCACAGGCTTATCGTAAGTCTACATTCTGCCGGTTGATTTTGCCTCCATGCTTGCAGGCTTATTATACGGATAGCATTGATTTCAGCCGGAAGCGGGATGCAGAGTTATACTTGAATCGCTTTTTATTGATTAATATGGATGAGTTCGATCAGATTGGCATCAATCAGCAGTCTTTCCTCAAGCATATTCTGCAAAAGCCCGTTGTCAACACACGACGTCCGAATGCTTCGGCTGTGGAGGAATTGCGTCGGTATGCCTCTTTTATAGGAACGAGTAATCATAAAGATTTGCTGACGGATACTTCCGGTAGTCGCCGTTTTATCGGTGTTGAGGTGACTGGAGTGATTGATGTGGTCCGTCCTATTGATTATGAGCAATTGTATGCACAGGCAATGGCACTGCTGCGCAGTAATGAACGCTACTGGTTTGATGAGAAGGAAGAGGCTATTATGACGGAGGCGAACCGGGAGTTTGAGCAGTCGCCGGCAATCGAGCAGTTGTTCCAGGTGTATTACCGGGTAGCGGAAGAGGAAGAAGAGGGAGAATGGTTACTTGCTGCAGATATACTTCAGCGGATACAAAAGGCAAGTAAAATGAAGATTTCTTCCGGACAGGTTAATTATTTCGGGCGTATTTTGCAGAGGCTGGGAGTAAAGTCATTCAGGAAAACACGCGGAGTTTATTATCATGTGGTGGCTGTTGGGTAAGGGTGATGATGAAATAATGCATGAGATGTGCATTTTATTATTTTATAATAATTATCTTTGCGTAATAGCGTGAGATATATGAAGGCTATGATAAGAAATCCTTTTATAACAAGTGGATATGTGTCTGCTGATTATTTTTGTGACCGTCAGCAGGAAAGCGAACAGTTGGTACGCGAAGTGATGAATGGGAATAACCTGGCTCTTGTCTCTACCCGACGAATGGGAAAGACGGGGCTGATCCGTCATTGCTTTCAGTTTCCTGAAATTAAGCAGGACTATTACACTTTCTTTATTGATATATATGACAGCCGGTCATTGCGCGACTTGGTATTTGCACTTAGTAAAGAGATTTTGGAAGTACTGAAACCTATAGGGAAGAAAGCTTTGCATGGTTTTTGGGAATGTGTGAAATCTTTGCAGGCCAGTATCTCTTTTGATGTGAATGGTATGCCTTCTTTGAATTTGGGATTAGGAGATATACAAGCTCCGGCTACTACGCTCGATGAAATCTTCCGGTATTTAGAGCAAGCGGATAAGCCTTGTTTGATTGCCATTGATGAATTTCAGCAGATTACCGGATATGCAGAGAAAAATGTAGAGGCTACTCTCCGGACTTATGTGCAGCATTGTAATAATGCGCGTTTCATTTTTGCCGGGAGCCAGCGGCATGTGATGGGGAATATGTTTTTGACGCCTTCCAGACCTTTTTATCAAAGTGTGTCAATGATGCATTTGGAAAGTATTCCTTTAGAAGAATACATGCGTTTTGCATGTATGCATTTCAAACGTGCAGGCAAAGAAATGGAAGAAAGTGCTGTTACCACAGTTTATCAACAGTTTGAAGGAGTCACATGGTATATACAAAAAGTATTGAATACACTTTATGATATGACCCCGGAGCACGGAGTCTGTAAAGTGGAAATGGTGTCAGAGGCTATTCGGCAGATTATTGATTCATTCAGATATACTTATTCGGAAATCCTTTTTCGTTTGCCGGAAAAGCAAAAGGAGTTACTGATTGCTATCACTAAAGAGGGAAAAGCGAAAGCTATTACTTCCGGTGCTTTCATAAAGAAATACAGACTGGCTTCAGCCAGTTCTGTGCAGGCAGCATTGAAAGGGTTACTGGAAAAGGATTTTGTGACCCAGGAAAAGGGAGTGTATCAAATATATGATCGTTTTTTGGGTATTTGGTTGAAAGAGAATTATTGAGTCGTTTTTTGTTTGTTGAAACGTGCTTTTCGATAAATCGCGTTAATAATTAGCTGAAACTACTGCCTGTTAATCAGTTTTATTGTATCTTTGCGGTCTTAACTTTTTTAATGGTAAATAATGAAGGAATTTCTACAACTAATGCGACGTTTCGTGTCGCCTTATAAGAAGTATATCGGCTGGGCTATTTTGCTGAATATTTTGTCTGCTGTATTCAACGTATTTTCATTTACTTTCCTGATTCCTATTTTGAGTATTCTGTTTAAAACAGAAGGAGCGGATAAAGTATACCATTTTATGGAATGGGGTAGTGGTGATTTAGCAGATGTTGCCAAGAATAACTTCTATTATTACATATCTCAAATGATAATGGATAATGGTCCTACTATAGCCCTTATCTTTTTAGGATTGTTCCTGATGATAATGACATTGTTTAAAACCGGTTGTTACTTTGCTTCTTCAGCTGTAATGATTCCATTGCGTACGGGAGTGGTACGTGATATCCGTATTATGGTATATGCAAAAGTAATGCGCTTGCCAATGTCTTTTTTCTCTGAAGAAAGAAAGGGAGATATCATAGCTCGTATGAGTGGTGACGTGGGAGAGGTTGAAAACTCCATTACTAGTTCGTTGGATATGTTGATGAAGAGTCCGATTCTGATTCTTCTTTATTTTATCACTTTGGTTATAACGAGTTGGCAGTTGACCCTTTTTACCATCGTTGTATTGCCGGGAATGGGTTGGCTGATGGGAGCGGTCGGAAGAAAACTGAAACGCCAGTCATTGGAGGCACAGTCAAAATGGAGTGATACGATGTCGCAATTGGAAGAAACATTGGGTGGATTGCGTATTATCAAAGCTTTTATTGCAGAAGATAAGATGATTAATCGTTTTACCAAATGTAGTAATGAATTGCGTGATGCTTCGAATAAAGTTGCTATACGTCAGGCATTAGCACATCCGATGAGTGAGTTTTTGGGAACCATTCTGATTGTAGCCGTACTGTGGTTTGGTGGTACATTGATTTTGGGACAGAATGCAACCATCGATGCTCCTACATTCATCTTCTATATGGTTATCCTGTATAGTGTAATCAATCCGTTGAAAGACTTTGCTAAAGCAGGATACAACATTCCGAAAGGTTTGGCTTCTATGGAACGTGTTGATAAAATCCTGAAAGCAGAGAATAAGATAAAGGAGATTCCGAATCCGAAACCGTTGAAAGGTTTGAATGACAAGATTGAATTTAAAGATATCTCTTTCAGCTACGATGGTAAGAGAGAGGTATTGAAACATGTAAATTTGACAGTTCCCAAAGGAAAAACGATTGCACTGGTTGGGCAATCGGGTTCCGGTAAATCTACCTTAGTCGATTTGTTGCCACGTTACCATGATGTACAGGAAGGTGATATTACCATTGACGGAACGAGCATCCGCGACGTGCGTATTGCTGATTTGCGTAGTCTGATTGGTAATGTAAACCAGGAAGCTATTTTGTTCAATGATACATTCTTCAATAACATTGCTTTTGGTGTGGAGAATGCGACAATGGAACAAGTGGTAGAGGCAGCAAAGATTGCCAATGCACATGATTTCATCATGGAGAAACCGGAAGGATATAACATGAATATCGGTGACCGTGGTGGAAAATTGTCCGGTGGTCAGCGCCAGCGTATCAGTATCGCCCGTGCCATCCTGAAGAACCCTCCGATTCTGATTCTCGATGAAGCTACTTCTGCATTGGATACCGAATCAGAACGTCTCGTGCAGGAAGCGTTGGAACGTTTGATGAAAACACGTACAACGATTGCTATTGCCCACCGTCTTTCTACTATTAAGAATGCAGATGAAATCTGCGTGTTGTATGAAGGAGAGATTGTAGAACGTGGTAAGCATGAGGAACTTATAGAATTAAACGGCTATTACAAACGCCTGCATGATATGCAACAACTGTAATGCGGCAATTGTAATTTTTTGATAATGCAATGATATTATTAAGTTTTGATACAGAAGAATTTGATGTACCTCGTGAACATGGCGTAGACTTTCCGTTGGATGAAGCGATGAAAGTATCAGTCTATGGTACGAACCGGATACTGGACTGCCTGAAAAAAAACGGGGTGAAAGCTACCTTCTTCTGTACAAGCAATTTTGCAGAAAATGCGCCGGAGGTGATGCGGCGCATTATGGACGAAGGACATGAAGTGGCTGCGCATGGATGTGACCATTGGCAGCCGCAGGCTTCAGATGTCAGCCGTTCAAAAGAAATTCTGGAACGTCTTACCGGCAGAACGATAGAAGGCTATCGCCAACCGCGTATGTTTCCCGTATCAGATACGGAACTTGAACGAATGGGGTATGTGTACAACTCCTCATTGAATCCCGCATTTATCCCCGGAAGATATATGCATTTATCAGAGCCGCGTACCTGCTTTATGACAGGTAAACTACTTCAGATCCCGGCTTCTGTAACTCCATGGATTCGTTTCCCACTATTTTGGTTGTCTTGTCATAATCTGCCGATGTGGCTTTATCAAAGCCTGGTAAACCGGGTGTTGAAACATGACGGATATTTTGTGACCTATTTCCACCCGTGGGAGTTCTATCCGTTGGGTGAACACCCTGAATTTAAAATGCCTTTTATCATCCGCAACCATTCCGGCAAAGGAATGGAGGAACGTTTGGATATGCTTATCCGCAACCTGAAAGAAAAAGGCTATCCTTTTATGACTTACTCGGAGTTTGCGCAGATAAAACTGGCTGAACTAAATAAACCGGACGAAAAATGATTAAATTGGCTATTGTATCCCCCTGTTATAATGAGGAGGAAGTGTTGGAAGAGTCAACCACCCGTTTGACAGCTTTGTTTGATGACTTGGTGGCGAAAAAAAAGATCAGCGCCGACAGTTTTGTGCTCTTTGTGAATGATGGCAGTAAAGATCGTACATGGAGCATTATTAAACAACTGCACCGGACGAATCCATATATAAAAGGAATGAACCTGGCTCGCAACGTGGGACATCAGTATGCTATCATGGCCGGTATGATGACCGCTAAAGATTGGAGCGATGCCGTTATTACCATTGATGCCGATTTGCAGGATGATCTGAATGCGATTGAGGAGATGATCGATGCTTATACACAAGGATATGATGTCGTATACGGGGTGAAAGTATCCCGCCAGGCAGATCCGATGCTGAAACGTCTTTCCGCAACCGCTTTTTATAAATTACAGCACCGGATGGGAGTAGAGACAATCTACAATCATGCGGATTTCCGTTTTTTGAGTAGGAGAGTACTGGAACAGCTGTCTCATTATCAAGAACGTAATGTCTATTTGCGTGGTATTATCCCATTGCTGGGTTTTCCTTCTACTACGGTAGATGACGTAATCCGGGAACGGACAGCCGGAACCTCCAAATATACAGTAAGAAAGATGTTCAGCCTGGCCTTGGACGGAATAACCTCTTTCTCGGTGAAGCCTATTTACGGTATTGTTTATCTGGGAATTATATTTGTTTTTATCAGTATACTGATCGGAATTTATGTATTGTACTCTTTAATTTCGGGTACGGCAGAGCATGGCTGGGCGTCTTTGATGTTGTCTGTCTGGTTTGTCGGTGGAATTGTTCTAATGTCAATAGGAGCTGTCGGGTTGTATATTGGGAAAATCTATAAAGAAGTAAAACGTCGTCCGCTCTATAATGTGGAAGAAGTACTATACGATGACCAAGATAAGTAAAGCTATATTTGACAGGCATCCGGACTGGCGGGATAAGTTCTGGCAATTCGTTCGTTTCGGAGTTGTCGGCACTGTATCCTCGGCTATTCATTACGGAGTGTATTGTCTGGTTTTACTGGTTGCAAACGCCAATATCTCTTTTACGGCAGGTTATGCCGTCGGATTTATTTGCAATTATTTCCTCACTACCTTTTTTACTTTTCGTTCCAAGCCCTCGTCTCGCAATGCGGTTGGGTTTGGCTTTAGCCATCTGATTAATTATCTGCTTGAGATTGGTTTGTTGAATCTCTTTCTTTGGATAGGGGCAGGCGAACTTCTGGCGCCGATACTGGTGATGATAATTGTAGTACCTATCAATTTCCTAATTCTTCATTTCGTTTATATCTACAAAGGGAGAAAATAATTTTATTAAATCTCTTTCATTTAATTCATAAAAAGAAAAGGCTATTATGAAACGTTTTCTAAATCTTATTGTATATATACTTTCGATACATATTTCGGCTTTGCTGATCGCAGGACTGTTTCGCCTGGTACTTTTTATCTCATCCTATCATCAATTGACTTCTGAAGCCTTGTCGGATAAGAGCCTTTCAATGCTTGCTTTTGTACATGGTGTCTGGTTTGATAATGTGATTGGTTGCTACATACTTCTGTTGCCGCTGGCAGTTGCGGTGGTGTGTGGAGTCTGCAACTATTATGGGAAAGCATTGTTCCGTTTCTTCACGATCTTTTTCAGTGTGTTTTATGGGCTGGTCTATTTAATCAGTGCGTCGGACATACCCTACTTTGCCTATTTCTTTAAGCATATCAATTCTTCTATATTCGAATGGTTCGGTTATGCAGGAACTACCGCCGGAATGATATTGGGAGAAAGTGCCTATTACTTGTCCATCGGATTATTCCTGCTCTTCTTGGCCGGGTTCATAGTATGGCTTGTCTGTCTGTCGCGTTATTTCCATCGTCGTAGCCTTACTATTTCCGCTTCGTTCCCATTTTGGAAGAGAGGAGTTGTGGTTCTGGTCGGAGCTTGTCTGATCGGCCTCTGCATCTTTGGAATTCGGGGGCGTACAGGTTATAATCCGATCAAAGTGAGTGCGGCATATTTCTGTCAGGATGCTTTTCTGAATCAATTGGGAGTAAGTCCGACTTTTAATCTGTTGACGAGTGTGATGGATGATATGCGTCCTGAAAATAAATACTTGCATCTGATGGATGAGCAGGAAGCCATAACTAAGGCGCAAGCTCTGCTCAACCGTCAGGGAGATGCGAATGTTTCCCCGTTGGCTGTCTACAGGCATGCTGCAAAAGCGGATAGCGTGCAACAACGCCGTCCTAATGTCGTCTTGATTATGATGGAATCCATGTCCAGTAAACTGATGAAGCATTTCGGGCAATCAGAAACGCTGACTCCTTTCCTGGATAGTCTGTATACCCGTTCTATTAGCTTCCGTAATTTCTATTCGGCAGGAATCCATACGAATCATGGTTTGTATGCCACCTTGTATTCTTTTCCGGCTATGATGAAACGGAACCTGATGAAAGGCTCTGTCATTCCCCGCTATTCGGGACTGCCTACCGTACTGAAAGAAAACGGCTATTACAACTTTTTCTTTATGACGCATGAAGGGCAGTATGATAATATGAACGCTTTCTTCCGGACGAACGGCTATGATGAAGTGTTTTCACAAGAAGACTATCCGGCTGATAAGGTTGTGAATAGCTTTGGAGTGCAGGATGATTTCTTGTATGACTATGCAATTCCGGTATTGAATCAGCGGGCTGCCACCGGACAACCGTTTTTTGCTACTTTACTGTCCATCAGTAATCATCCGCCGTATGTGATACCTCCTTTCTTCCATCCGAAAACAAGTGAACCGGAGATGCAGATCGTTGAGTATGCGGATTGGGCTTTGCGTCAGTTCTTTGAAGAGGCGCGTAAACAACCCTGGTTTGATAATACGATATTCGTATTGGAAGGAGATCATGGCAAACTGGTGGGAGACGCCGAATGTGAACTACCGGAATCTTATAATCATATTCCACTGATGATTTACTCCAGCCGTATTCATCCGGAAGAGAAAAACACTTTTGGAGGTCAGGTAGATATACAGCCTACGATATTGGGGCTGTTGAATATTGATTATCTACAGAATAATTTTGGAGTGGATTTGCTGAAAGAAGAACGTCCCTGTATGTTTTATACTGCCGACAATATGATTGTGGGACGCAATGATACGTTATTGTATCTTTATAATTACGAGACGCAGCAGGAATTTACTTATCATATAGACAATGGCAAATTGAAAGCCGTTCCGATGGATGATCGCTTTTTGCCTTTAAAAGAATATAGTTTTTCCATGCTCCAATCGGCAGAGTTCCTTGTGAAGCATGGAAAAACGGTAAATTCTGTCCCTTTTACTCAACAATAGGAGTAGTTTCGGTTTTTTCAGGCTGTTCGTTTTTAACGAACTTGTATACTTTGGCTATTTGCCGGAGCACTCGTTTAGGAGATTCGTAAACCTGTTCGAACTGATACCCCTCTTTCTCAAATTCAGGAAGATATTTCTCTGCGTCATTGGTGCCGATCAACAAGAAACCTTTGGCAGGACGTTTTTGGTAGAAGTTGTCGAGACGGTTATGCAGGTAGAAATTAATCTCGAAGTAATGTACAGGGTCACCTGCTGCATGCAGACTTTCTTCAATGAATTCGTACATAGTCCCTTCGCTTTCCGGCGCAATCTTTTCGATCTCTGCAGCGACGAATTTGACGGATTTCGAATTTAATGCTGCCGGCTGATAAGCACCGTCCAATGCAAGGTATAATCCCATGGTAAGCACGACGAGGGCATACAGGAAGCGGTTGCTCAATGCATGTTTCCGTTGATAGAACCACCAGTAGATACCGAGGACGGTAGGAACGGCAATCAGCAACAAGGCTCCTGCACCGCTGATATTCTGTATGGCGCGCATGAAATTAATGTTGTCCTGTGCGTGACGGCCGTGGAAGATTGTTTCAGGGATGAGCCCGCATTTTAATACAATGAAGCAAGTGAACAGCAACAGGCTGATTACCGCAAGAATACTTCCATATACTTTGATGACTTTGGATTGCTTCTTGACCAGATAAAATAGATATTTGGCAAGGAAATAAGCAATGAAAGGATAGATAGGCATCAGATAGACGCTGCGTTTGCTCTGCGGAATGCAGTAGAAAACGAAGATGACGACAATACTGGTGAAAGAGAATAAATCCACCGGATCCATATTCTTTATCCAAGCAGTGAAACGTTTCCACCAAGCGGCAGGCTGGATATTGAATTTATGGTAAGTCAGGCTGAACAGGGAAAGTACGACTAACAGTGTCCAGGGAACATATCCGGCAAACAAGGTCACGAAATTATAGTGCCAGGGGTTCACGCATGAATTATAGCTCATAGTATTGGTCATGCGGCCGAGGTTTTCCTCCATCACTAATGCGATGAATTCTTCTCCACCTTGTTGGTAAGCAGCTACGTACCAGCAGATAGGCAGGATGAGAGAAAGGATAGCCCAGGCGGAAAGTAGCAGGAATGCCTTGAAGAAGTTGACACCCCGGAGTAACAAGAATATGCCTACAACTAAGCATGGAATGATAGTACCTACCGGTCCTTTAGTCAGTGTTCCGCAACTCATCAGGAGAATGGCCAGCCAGGGAATACCTTTAAGCCCCTTCTCATACCATCTGTAGAGACAATATAGAGCGCCAACGGTGAGCGCTGTCAATACCATGTCCACCCGGCAGTTGGCTCCGGCCCGGTGTAATTCGAAATTAGTCAGGGTAATAAAGGCGGCCAATAACGCCAGTTGCACTCCTTTTCTTTTGGCAAAGAACAGAAAGCCGCAGAGAGTCATGGCAATCAAGGCGATGGCGGACGGCAGGCGGGAGGTCATTTCTGTGACTTGCCCTCCGTTCACTACTGCTGATACAGCAGCGATGCTCCAATGGAAGAAAGGCGGTTTGTAAGCCATTTCTCCTCCGTTGTTTCTGGGTAAGATCCAGTTTCCGCTATCCAGCATGGAATAGGAAACAATAGCTTCGCGAGGCTCACCTTTCGTGTGGTATTCCGACAAGCCGAGGAAAGGCAGGATAGTAACTACGCAAATGACTAATAACAGCCAGAAAGCTTTGTTTGAAGTCAATGTTTTCATCTTTTCTTATGATTGAAATTTATGTTCTTTTATTTTCTGCCGAAGTCGGCCGGAATTTCTCCCCATTCTTTCGTTTCCCATTTCAGGATGCGAGTGGTATACGTATTTCCCTGCAACCATTTTTCTGCCCGTTCGATCAATAAAAACAGTTCTTCCGTTTCCGGAGTGCGGGGGAGCTTGGTTTTGCACTTCTTCTGTCGTACCCAGCTGATCGCATTGGCGCTATCACTGTAAATAGGCATGTCGAAACCTTTGTTCTTCAACAACGCCAACCCGTGTACGATGGCTAGAAACTCACCGATATTATTCGTGCCTTTCATCGGGCCGAAATGAAAAATTTCCTGCCGGCTGGCAATGTGTACTCCACGATACTCCATCGGTCCCGGATTGCCGCTACAGGCTGCATCGACTGCCAGGCTATTGTCGATCACGCAAGAGGGTAAAGTATCTGACGAAGGTTTGGAACCTCCTGATTTAGACTTTGCGTTTTTGCCGATATAAGCGTATGGAGACATTGTCAGCGCGCGTTCCGCTTCTTCGCGCGTATCGAATGATTTGTATTTGGCAGCTTCGTATCCTTTGATTTGAAGCTGGCAGTCTGTCCAGGAAGTGTAAATCCCGGGTGTGACGCCTTCCCATACGACATAAAATTTTTGTTTTGCCATTTTTCTGACGATAAATTTAGATAGTCAATGAATTGACGCTGCGAAGGTACAAATATATTCTCTAACTGAACAAGTTAGGGGGGATACTTGTTATAAAAAAAAGAGAGTTTTAAGAATATAAAATAAGAAAGGAACTATGATGGAAAGATCTTTTAGTGAAGCTTTGAAACAACGTCGGACTTACTATTCAATTACTAATCAGTCACCTATATCCGATCAGGAGATCGAATGTATCGTTAATATGACCGTGCGTCACGTACCGTCAGCATTCAATTCACAGACTACACGTGTGGTGCTCCTGTTGGGAGAATCTCATAAGAAACTGTGGCAGATCGTGAAAGATGCATTGAAGAAGATTGTACCGGCTGAAGCTTTTGTAAAGACAGAAGAGAAGATAGATCATTCCTTTGCCTGTGGCTACGGAACTGTACTGTTCTTTGAGGATCAAAAAGTAGTGAAAGGACTTCAGGAGGCTTTCCCGTCTTATCAGGAGAATTTCCCGGGATGGTCATTGCAGACTTCTGCCATGCACCAGCTGGCTATCTGGGTGATGCTTGAGGATGTAGGTTTCGGAGCATCGCTGCAACACTATAACCCGTTGATTGATGAAGAAGTGCGCCGTGCATGGAACTTGCCGGAACATTGGCATCTGATTGCGGAAATGCCGTTCGGACTTCCTATTGGCAAACCGGGTGAAAAAGAATTTCAGCCGCTTGAAGAACGGGTGAGAATCTTTAAATAAATCGGGAATGAAGAATGAATAATGAAGAATTGGATGGCATAATGGCTAAAATTCTTCATTCTTCATTCTTCATTCTTCATTAAATGATTAATTTTGTGAGCAAAATTAGTCATTTATGGTTCGTATCTTCCTTACCGGCTATATGGGTGCCGGAAAAACGACGCTGGGTAAAGCATTTGCCCGGCAAATGAATATACCGTTCGTTGATCTGGACTGGTATATCGAAGAGCGTTTTCACAAAACCGTTGGAGAATTATTCACTGAACGAGGCGAAACAGGATTCAGGGAACTGGAGCGGAATATGCTTCATGAAGTAGCCGAGTTTGAGAATGTGGTAATTTCGACGGGAGGTGGAGCGCCTTGTTTTTTTGATAATATGGACTTTATGAACCGGACCGGAAAGACGGTTTTTCTCGATGTGCATCCGGATGTGCTGTTCAGACGCTTGCGTGTGGCTAAACAGCAACGCCCTATTCTTCAGGGGAAAGAGGATGACGAACTGAAAGCGTTCATCGTTCAGGCGCTTGAGAAACGCGCACCTTTTTATCACCAGGCACAATATATCTTTAATGCAGACGAATTGGAAGACCGTTGGCAGATTGAAACATCGGTGCAACGTTTGCAACAACTTCTTGGATTATAATCTGTGCCTAAATTGTATATCAGACTTTATTTTTTTGATACTCTTTATTGTTCATTCAGTCAATATTAGTACCTTGCACTCGTTATGAGATTTTTTTTATTGACTAATAACACAAAATTAAGGTAAAGTCTATATCATGAAAATTTTAAAAGAGAAATTTGGAGAGTTATCCGCTAGAATAAAAGCGTCCGGACAGCCTGCAAGGGCATGGTTTCCACAGTATACACCGGCCTCATTATTAAATGCGGAAAATTGGTGGGAAGCATTGGCTGTATGTGAATATGCTTTGGACACAAAAGAAGACGAGAAATTAACAGAAGATTTTTTTGAACTGATATTCAGTGCTTTTGACTGTAACGTAGAGGTCGATCTCAACGCAGAAGAATATGAATTCTGGTGGGAGAAGGTAATGCAGGTATGCGACCGTGTAGCTGTGTTTAGCGGTGCGGGATGGGCACAGAAGGGTGCGCAATATTCTGAAGCCCGTTATGGAAAGCGGGATATGAGTTATTTGTTTCCGTATTACGAAAAGGCTGCCGATATGGGTTGGGCTGAAGCGGAAGCAACTGTTGCCTATTGGCGATACATGGGATTCTATTGTGAACAAAATAAAGAGGAGGGCGAACGACGTTTTGCTACTCTCACTTCTCCCGAAGCTATTTTATGGGGAAAACATTATCGTGCTTTTGTCGAAGAATTTACAGGAGATAAAGCGAAGGCGTTGCAGATACGGAATGACTTGCTTGCCGAACTGCCTGAAGGAGAACGTTTGCGTGCTCATGTATATGCAGCACTGGGAGACGCGCTCGACAGGGCGGAAGGCAGTGTGGCAGAGGAAGCTGCTTACTACGAAAAGTCTCTGGAGATAGTTCCCAATCTTTATAGTCTTAAAAATCTGGCTACCCTTTATTTCCGTTATCCGGAACTGAATAAACCGAAAGAACTGGGCTTTGAACTTTGGGAAAAAGCCTGGCATGCAGGTGTGTGGTCTGCCGCTAACTTCCTGGGATATAATTATCAGGAAGAAGAATGGCTGGATATGCCGAAAGCTATTGAATGGCTGGAAAAGGGGATGCTTTATTGTGAATCTTACAGTGCGTATGAACTGGCGCTGATCTACCTGTATAATGATGAATATAAGAACGTGGAACGCGGACTGATGTGTCTGAACCGTTGCGTGGAAGATAACTATATACAAGGTATAGAAGGACTGGCTAATATCTATTTCAACGGTGAATTGGTGGAAGAGGACATGAATCGTGCGAAAGAATTGTTGGAGAAGGCTATTGAACTGGGTTCGGGAAATGCAGCTTATCGTCTAGGCTGGATGTATGAGCGTGGCTTCTTGTCTGAACAACCGGATTATGTGAAGGCGTTAGAGTATTATGAAAAGGCAGCTTCGCTGAACAATGCCGACGGATATTGTCGGATGGCGCTTTACCTGGCTAATGGATACAGCGGTGTAAAAGATGCTGATAAGTCGAGAGAATGTTATGAAAAAGCAGCCGAACTGGGTTCCTGCTTTGCTCTTGTAGAACTGGCGTTCTTGTATGAGAATGGCGATGGGGTGGAGAAGAACTATGAAAAGGCATTTGAACTGATTAGTAGGGCTGCCGGACAGGGTTATCCTTATGCGATGTTCCGTTCTGGTCTTTATATGGAAAAAGGTGTTCTTGGTGAAGCAAAACCGGAAGAGGCGTTCGCTTGGTATACAAAGGCGGCAGAAGCGGATGATAATGATGCGATCTTTGCTCTGGGACGCTGTTATAAAGAAGGAATCGGAACGGCAGAAGACTGGGATAAGGCACTCGAATGGTTCGGCAAAGGAGCGGAGAAGGAAGAGTCCCGTTGTCTGACAGAGCTGGGCCTGGCTTATGAAAATGGCAATGGCGTGGAAGAAAATCCGCAAAAGGCTGTGGAATATATGATGAAAGCTGCTGAACAGGACTATGGTTATGCCCAGTTTAAGATGGGAGACTATTATTTCTTTGGTTGCGGTCCCTGTCTGGAAGACAATAAAAAGGCTATGGAATGGTATGAGAAGGCTGTGGCCAACGAAATTCCAATGGCAATGTTGCGTATGGGTGAGTATTACCTGTATGATTATGACAGTCTGAACGAATCGGAAAAGGCTTTTGCCTATTTCAAGAAAGCTGCCGAATACGAGTGGTATAGCGAAGGATTGGGTATCTGTTATGAAATGGGTATCGGAGTGGAAGATAATGAAACGGAAGCTTTTAAATATTATACGCTGGCTGCGGATAATGGAAATACGATGAGTATGTATCGTACCGGACTTTGCTATTACAACGGAGTAGGTGTGAAACAGAACTATGCCGAAGCTTACCGCTGGTTTACGGATGCGGCAGGGAATGAAAATATTGCTGCGACTTATTATCTCGGTAAGATGATGATGTATGGCGAAGGTTGTACTCCTGATCCGGAAGCTGCGGTGCAATGGCTGCTGAAAGCTGCTGAAAAAAATAGCGACAAAGCGCAATTTGAACTTGGAAATGCCTATCTGACGGGCAAAGGCGTGGAAGAAAACGATGAAATTGCAATGGAATGGTTCGAAAAGGCCGCAGAGAATGGCAATGAGAAAGCTCTTAAAATTACCGGAAGGAGGAGAAAGTAAAAGAGGAACATGGAAAAAGAAGGGAATAATCTGTTCCAGGTCAATCTTAAAGGTATGATTGCCCTGTTATCAGAGCACATTTATAGTAACCCGAATACTTTTGTTCGCGAACTGTTGCAGAATTGCGTAGATGCCATCACGGCACTACGCAATATCGACGAGAATTATAAAGGACGTATCGATGTCTTTCTGAATGAAGACAAAACGGTGGTGTTCAGGGATAATGGAGTCGGACTGAAAGAAGAGGAAGTTTATCGTTTTCTGACGGTTATCGGAGAGAGTTCAAAACGGGATACTCCCGATGCGGACGATTTTATCGGAAGGTTCGGTATCGGATTGTTATCTTGTTTTGTGGTGACTAATGAAATCACCGTGGAGAGTCGTTCGGCAATGGGCGGACAGCCTGTTTGCTGGTGTGGCAAAGTGGATGGGACGTATCAGCTGACTTTATCGGACGAAGAACGGCCTATCGGGTCGCAGGTGGTGTTGCATCCGAAAGGAGACTGGATGCATCTTTTTGAATATGAAACGTTTAAGAAGATACTGGTCAGTTATGGGGAAGTGTTGCCATATCCTATCTATCTGCATTATCAGGGGGAAGAGGAGTTGGTAAATACGCCTTCGCCCGTATGGCTTGACCCGAAGGCGACTCGCAAGGAGTTGCTGGATTATGGGGCAAAAGTATTCCAGTCGTCTGCTCTTGATGCTTTCCGGATTTATACTGAAAGTGGTAAGGTAGAAGGGGTGCTTTATGTTTTGCCTTTCCGAACACAATTTTCAGTACGCAATTCTCATAAGGTCTACCTTAAACGTATGCTGTTGAGTGAGGACGATTGTAATCTGTTGCCGCCGTGGGCTTTCTTTATCCGTTGTCTGGTGAATGCGGACGGATTGCTGTCTACTGCTTCCCGCGAGTCTTTGGTGAGCAATGACCAGTTGAAGGATGCACGGAAAGAGATCGGGATAGCTATCAAGGATTATTTGCGGGGATTGGTGCAGAATGACCGAGCCATGTTCAACCGGATCTTGGATGTTCATCACTTCCATATCAAGGCGATTGCTTCGGAAGATAATGAACTGCTCCGTTTGTTTATGGATTACCTTCCTTTTGAAACAAATAAGGGGCTGCGTGGTTTTGGAAGTATTCGCTCGGCAAGCAATGTGATATGCTATACCAAGAATCTGGAAGATTTCCGTCAGGTGCGCCGTATAGCCGGAGCACAAGGATGGTTGGTGGTGAATGCTGCTTACACCTTTGATGAAACTTTGTTGAAAAAGTATGTCCGTCTGAATCCGGAACTTACGTTGGATGAAATATCTCCTTCACGGTTGCTGGAACAGTTTGGCGAAGTGGAGGCGAATAAAGAGTTTCAGGCTTTTGAAATGAAAGCGAACGAGTTGTTGAAGCGGTTTGGCTGTGTCTGCCGTCTGAAACATTTTACTCCGGTGGATATTCCGGTAATCTTTGTGGCGGAGGAAAAGGAGAATGTAGCTAAAAGTGCTAATAATCCGTTGGCGGCTGTATTGGGGGCTGTGAATACTGCCAAGCAGATTCCACCGACACTCACTTTCAATGCGGATAACGAAATGGTGCAGACTTTATTGCAAATACAGGGAGACAATAAATTGTTTCAGCATGTGGTGCATATATTGTATGTACAATCCCTTCTGCAAGGTAAATATCCGGTGAACAGTGAAGAAATGGAGCTTTTCAACCGTTCGCTTAGCGAACTAATGACTTCGAAAATGAATGATTTTATAAATTTCCTGAATTAAAAAAAGAGTATGAGATACACACTTGAAATACAAAAACTGCTGTTGCAGACACAGAATGACAGCCTGCATCCCCGTGAAAAAGCTAATCTATTGAAAGAAGCTATCCGCATCGCTGATGAGAACGAAGATGTGGAATGGGCTACGGAGTTGAGACTGGATCTTATCTATGAACTGAATCTTCTTTCGGCAGATGCAGAAGAGATTACCGTGTTCTCTAAAATCCTGGATGATTACGAGAATCACAAGGATGTAATCAAAGAAGATGACTTGTTGTGGAAATATAAATGGATCTGGGCTTGTACGTTCGATCTGCCGGAAATTCCGATGGAACAGGTGAAAGCGATCGGAGAGGATTATAAAACCCGTATTCTCCGGAATGGATATTCTTTGCGGAGTTATTATCACCGCTGGTCTGTGGAATGTGTTTGGATGCGCCAGTATGACAAGGCAAAAGAATACATTGACAAGATGCTGAATGAAAAGATAGACGGTCAGTCGTGTGAGGCTTGCGAACTGAATTTTATGCTGGATTATTATTTGGAAACAGGGCAGTTTGATGAGGCTTACAGCCGGGCGCAGCCATTGATTAATAAGCAGGTCACCTGTTATGAAGCCAATTTGCGGGCTTACTTGAAGCTCTCCTATTATGCACAGAAAGCTGACAAACCGGAGGTTGCCGCTGATATGTGTGCACGTGCCGAAGAAGCATTGCAGGGAAGAGAAAAGGATGAATATCTTTTGCTCTACTTGGGATTGTTTATTGCTTATAATATAATGACGAAGCCGGAAAGAGGCTGGGAGTATGCCGAGCGGTGCATCGGTTGGAGTTTGCGTACGAATACGTTGAAGAAATATCGCTTCTCTTGCGATATGGTAGAGGCCTTGAAGTATGAGACCCGTCCGGAAGTCTCCTTGTCGTTGCCGGAGGAATTCCCTCTTTATCGTCCGGATGGAATTTATCAGGTCAGCGAGCTTCGCAATTATTTCTATCAGCAAGCAGAAGAGCTGGCACTTCGCTATGATGCCCGCAACGGAAATAGTGGTTATATGGACCGTTTGAAACAATTAATGTCCAATTAATTGCCAACATGTAGATTAATCCGTATTTTTGCCGTCCAATTATTTACTAAAAACACTGAATAACAGAAAATGAGAAAGTGGCGTATTGAAGATTCTGAGGAACTCTACAACATCACAGGTTGGGGTACCTCGTACTTTGGTATTAATGACAAAGGTCATGTCGTTGTTACACCTCGTAAAGATGGAGTATCCGTTGATTTGAAAGAACTGGTCGATGAGTTACAATTGCGTGATGTGGCATCTCCCATGCTGGTGCGTTTCCCGGATATTTTGGACAACCGTATTGAAAAGATGTCGTCCTGCTTTAAACAGGCAGCCGAGGAGTATGGTTATAAAGCCCAGAACTTTATTATCTATCCGATAAAAGTCAACCAGATGCGCCCTGTGGTGGAAGAAATTATCAGCCACGGAAAGAAGTTCAATCTCGGACTGGAAGCCGGCTCTAAACCGGAACTCCATGCGGTGATTGCGGTCAATACGGACTCTGACTCATTGATTGTTTGCAACGGATATAAAGACGAAAGTTATATTGAACTGGCTCTGCTTGCTCAAAAGATGGGTAAACGTATCTATCTCGTTGTGGAGAAGATGAACGAACTGAAGCTGATAGCAAAAATGGCAAAGCAGCTGAATGTGCAGCCTAACATTGGTATACGTATCAAACTCGCTTCTTCCGGTAGCGGAAAGTGGGAAGAGTCGGGAGGAGATGCCAGCAAGTTTGGCTTGACTTCCAGCGAACTTCTCGAAGCGCTCGATTTTCTGGAGAGCAAAGGTTTGAAAGATTGTCTGAAACTGATTCATTTCCATATCGGCAGTCAGGTGACGAAGATCCGTCGTATCAAAACGGCTTTGCGTGAGGCTTCACAATTCTACGTGCAGCTCCATTCAATGGGTTTCAATGTGGAGTTTGTTGATATTGGCGGTGGACTGGGAGTGGATTATGACGGAACCCGTTCGTCCAATAGTGAAGGTAGCGTAAACTATTCCATTCAGGAGTATGTAAACGACTCTATCTCTACGCTGGTAGACGTGAGCGATAAAAATGGTATCCCGCACCCGAATATCATAACGGAAAGTGGACGTGCATTGACGGCACACCATTCTGTTCTCATCTTTGAAGTTCTTGAAACCGCTACTTTACCCGAATGGGATGACGAGGAGGAAATTGCTCCGGATGCACACGAATTGGTGCAGGAGTTATATGGAATCTGGGATTCGCTGAACCAGAACAAGATGTTGGAAGCATGGCACGATGCGCAGCAGATCAGGGAGGAAGCGCTGGACTTGTTCAGTCATGGAATCGTGGATCTGAAAACCCGTGCACAAATCGAGCGTCTGTATTGGTCTATTACACGTGAGATTAATCAGATTGCAGCCGGTTTGAAGCATGCACCCGATGAATTCCGTGGATTGTCCAAACTGCTTGCCGATAAATATTTCTGTAACTTCTCGCTGTTTCAGTCACTTCCTGACTCTTGGGCAATTGACCAGATATTCCCGATCATGCCTATTCAGCGATTGGATGAAAAACCGGAGCGTTCGGCTACCTTACAAGATATTACCTGCGACTCGGACGGTAAAATTGCCAACTTTATCTCTACCCGTAACGTGGCTCATTATCTGCCTGTACATGCACTGAAGAAAACAGAACCTTATTATGTGGCTGTGTTCCTGGTGGGAGCTTATCAGGAGATTTTGGGAGATATGCATAATTTGTTCGGTGATACGAATGCCGTGCATGTTTCGGTGAACGAGAAAGGATATAATATCGAACAGATTATCGACGGAGAAACGGTAGCGGAGGTATTGGACTATGTGCAGTACAATCCGAAGAAGCTGGTACGTACGCTCGAAACTTGGGTGACGAAATCAGTGAAAGAAGGAAAAATCTCCTTGGAAGAAGGAAAAGAATTCCTTTCCAACTATCGTTCGGGGCTTTACGGATATACTTATTTGGAATAATCGGCAAAGTGCCGGAGCCGGATTCTCCATTCGGTGAACTTATTAGAAATCAAGAAATGAGAGAAAAACTAACAGTTATTAAGGTGGGTGGCAAAATCGTAGAAGAGGAAGCCACCCTTCGTCAGTTGTTAAATGACTTTGCCGCTATTGACGGACATAAAGTGTTGGTTCATGGTGGCGGTCGTTCGGCAACAAAGATTGCCGCGCAACTGGGTATTGAAAGCAAAATGGTAAATGGTCGTCGGATTACCGATGCCGAAACGTTGAAAGTCGTAACGATGGTGTACGGCGGATTGGTGAATAAAAACATTGTGGCAGGTCTGCAAGCACGCGGAGTCAATGCACTCGGATTGACCGGAGCGGATATGAATGTAATCCGTTCGGTGAAACGTCCGGTGAAAGACGTAGACTACGGGTTTGTGGGAGATGTGGAACAGGTGGATGCCACTTTATTGTCGGATTTGATACATAAAGGCGTTGTTCCCGTGATGGCTCCATTGACACACGACGGTCACGGCAATATGTTGAATACGAATGCAGATACCATTGCCGGGGAGACAGCGAAAGCGTTGTCGGCTCTGTTTGATGTGACATTGGTGTATTGTTTCGAGAAGAAAGGTGTGTTGCGTGATGAGAATGATGACGACAGTGTGATTCCTCAAATCACCCGTGCCGAATTTGGACAATATGTAGCCGATGGCGTTATTCAAGGAGGTATGATTCCTAAGTTGGAAAATTCTTTTGAAGCAATAAATGCAGGAGTTTCTGAAGTGGTAATTACTTTAGCGTCAGCGATTAACGACTCTGGAGGAACGAGAATAAAAAAATAATTCAAAAAAAAGTAGTGGGCGACTGTAACTTTTCATATCCTAGCCCGTCATTATTATAGAGATGCAAGAAATCAGCTTCCGAAACGATATTTTGCCGTTGAAGGATAAACTCTTTCGATTGGCTCTCAGAATCACCCTGGATAGGGCCGAAGCCGAGGATGTCGTTCAGGACACCATGATAAGAGTGTGGAACAAGCGTGATGAGTGGTCTCAATTTGAATCGGTCGAAGCCTATTGCCTGACAGTGGCAAAGAACCTGGCGATAGACCGGAGTCAAAAGAAAGAAGCTCAAAACGTGGAACTCACCCCCGAAATGGAGGAAGAACCTGATGCAAACAGTCCGTATGACCAGATGATTCATGATGAAAGAATGAACATCATTAATAGACTGGTAAACGAACTTCCCGAAAAACAGCGGCTTATCATGCAACTGAGGGACATTGAAGGTGAAAGCTATAAAAAAATTGCAACCTTGCTGAATCTGACAGAGGAACAAGTCAAAGTGAATCTCTTCAGAGCCAGGCAAAAAGTAAAACAAAGGTATTTAGAAATTGACGAATATGGATTATAAGGATATAGAACAGCTCCTCGAGCGATACTGGCAATGCGAAACTTCCGTTGAGGAGGAAGCAACATTGCGCGACTTCTTCGCAAAGGAAGAAGTTCCGGCTCATTTGCTTCGCTATAAGAATCTGTTTGTTTATCAGCAGGTTCAGCAGGAAGTAGGACTGGGCGAAGACTTTGATGCACGTATTCTGGCAGAGGTGGAGCCTACGGTAGTAAAAGCGAAACGTTTGACACTGACCGGTCGTTTTATTCCTCTGTTCAAGGCCGCTGCCGTAATTGCAATCATTCTTTCTTTGGGGAATGTGGCACAACATTCTTTCTCCGGAGATGATGGAAGTGTATTGGCTACGGATACCATTGGTAAACAAGTAACTGCACCGTCGGTCGCTATCTCAAATGATGTGAAAGCGGAACAGGTCCTGGCGGATAGCCTGGCGAAGATCAACCACAAGGTGCAAGTTATAAACGAATAGACATTTTCATTTGCTTTAAACATATAATATAGTTAGTGTGCTTAATTAAAACAACAACGAAGGCGAAACTGTGAAGTTTTCAATTCTCTCAAATTTTTATAATGAAACTAACTAAATAAATGGGCTACCGCGCGATGCAGTAGCCCTTTTATGTTTTTAAACTGTCTTTATTTAAACTGTCTTTATTTGATCTGCCGTATATTTTTTCTTGGAGCATCCACTTCTTGAGGATCTCCTTTATAGGCAATATCACCGCTTCCTTTGACGCGGGCAACCAGCTTCTGGCTGGCATAGCAACTGATGTTGCCGGAGCCGCTAATGCTTGCATCTGTGTTTTCTGCTTGCAAATCGGCGGCCTGAATATTTCCTGATCCGGCAATAGAATAGCTCGCTTGAATGGCTTTGCCGTTCAGATTGATATTGCCCGAACCGGAAATACTTGCCTGACATTCCTGACTCTCTATTTGTTGTAGTCTTACATCTCCCGAGCCATTAATTGAAACGGCCATTTTTTGGCAATTGAATCCTTCTCCCTGAATGTTGCCCGAACCGTTGATGTGGAATTCAATATCTTTAGAGGTTTGTATCCCATTGATTAATCTTATATTTCCTGAACCGTTGACCGACAGCTTATTCAGTTCCGGAGCAAAAACTTTTATTTCCAGTTTTCCTTTCCAGATAGTGACATTCTTCTTGAACTTTATAATGAATGTACTACCCTCCACATACGTTTCAATAAGTGGTATGATGTTGTCGGAACCATGAATTTCGACATGGCTGCATGTGTCTTGCCAATAACTGATGTTGGCACTTCCCACTAGTTTGATTTCATTGAAGTGGTCGGCTTTCACTTCTTTGGAGATGTAATTCTTGCTGCCTACGATGTGTTTTCCCTGCAAGCAAGAGCCGGCAGTAAGTACTAGAAACATTCCCGTGACTAATACGAGCAATAAACTTGTTTTCATAATTACGCTTTTCTATGATTGATATAATGGTTAGACGGAAGAACTTGATCTAAAGTTGCATCTTCCATAAAGTTTTTCGTTAGCATCTTCTTTTTTATTACTTTTGTGGCTGTTGATAGGAGGATTATAATGGATAAGATTATAGAAGATGATGAGTTAGGGCGCTTGGTGATACGCGTCAATTCACGTGCGAGAAGTCTTGTGTTTCGTACCAAGAGTGATGCTGTTTATGTTTCAGTTCCTCCCGGTACCACCCTGAAAGAAGTGAAACAGGCCATCGAGAATTTGCGTGGAAAACTTCTGGCCTCCCGGCAAAAAATCGCTCGTCCGTTGATTGATTTGAATTATAAGATTGATGCGGAGCATTTTAAACTATCCTTGGTGTCGGGCGAGAAAGATCAGTTTCTGGCTAATTCCCGGTTGGGTGTAATGGAGATCGTTTGTCCGCCTCATGCCGATTTTACAGATGAAAAACTGCAAAGCTGGTTGCATAAGGTTATTGAAGAATCATTGAGACGAAATGCCAAAAGTATTCTGCCTTCACGTTTAGCCTTCTTGTCCAAGCAATGCGGATTGCCCTATTCGAGTGTGAAAATAAACTCCAGTCAGGGCAGATGGGGGAGTTGTTCGGCTCGAAAAGCTATTAATTTATCCTATTACCTGGTTTTGCTGCCTTCTCATTTGATAGACTACGTGTTGTTGCACGAATTATGCCATACCCGCGAGATGAATCATAGCGAACGATTCTGGGCTTTACTTAATCAATTTACAGAAGGAAAAGCATTGACCTTGCGGGGAGAATTGAGAAAGTACCGTACGGAAATATAAAATGCTTTACAGCCAAGATAATATTCTCGCATTGTCACGAACTTAATTTATTCTATCTTGGTAAAGCCTTGTAAGCTCCTATTTCTGGCTGTCTTCTAAATCTTATACATTCCTGATAATGGTTCGTTATGATACGTAATAGGGGGATATGTCTTTATTATTTGGCTAATTGTTTAATCCCGTCCGATTCTTTTTCAAACTGATAAGCCCCTCCTTTTTCGCTAAGATCAAATGTAGAGACTAATTCTGTGTTATTATCTACGATCAATAAAGCGCTTTGTTCTGCAAAACGTCCCACTTCTACCGTGTAAGGCTCTTCCGATATGGTTTTATTCGAAATGAGGCTGTCGTTGACAAACAAAGAGATAGAATCTCCGGCAAAACCTTTTACCAGACTGATCGTATAGCTTTCGATGAAATGACGTTCTTCCTGCTTTTCCCGTTGTAGCCGCATACTCATGTATACGAAAATAACCACGACAAAAATGACGGCAAAAGCAAGAATTCCGTTACCTACCATAAACTGTTTATTTGTGTTGAGACGATGTGCCATAGTCGTTATTTTTTGAATTGTGGCGTAAAGATACGAATATAGCACTGTTAATTCATACTTTTTTTCTTTAATCTTTTGTAGTCGAATAGATTATTTATATCTTTGCAACCGGAAACGGATGAAAGGTGGAGGGGCAATTAAGCTCCTTTTTTTGTTCTTATATAGTTAATAAATGATAGAAAAGAAAACTGTTTGTCAGATTGTAGATGAGTGGCTGGAAGGAAAAGACTACTTTTTAGTAGAAGTAACTGTGAGCCCGGATGACAAAATTGTGGTCGAAATTGACCATGCAGAAGGTGTTTGGATCGAAGATTGTGTGGAGCTTAGCCGCTACATAGAGTCAAAACTGAACCGTGAAGAGGAAGATTATGAACTGGAAGTAGGGTCGGCCGGTATCGGACAGCCCTTTAAAGTACTGCAACAGTATTATATCCACATCGGACAGGAAGTGGAGGTATTGACTAAAGACGGACGCAAACTGGCCGGCATACTGAAAGATGCCGATGAAGAGAAGTTTACGGTAGCCGTACAAAAGAAAGTAAAACTAGAAGGATCAAAACGTCCGAAATTGCAAGAAGAGGACGAAACCTTTACTTATGAGCAAATAAAATATACTAAATACTTAATTAGCTTTAAATAGTTATGGCCAAAAAAGAAGAAACAATCAGCTTGATTGATACATTTTCGGAATTTAAGGAACTGAAGAATATCGATAGAACGACGATGGTTAGCGTACTCGAAGAGTCGTTCCGTAGCGTAATCGCGAAAATGTTTGGCACCGATGAGAATTACGACGTGATCGTGAACCCGGATAAGGGTGACTTCGAGATCTGGCGTAACCGTGAAGTTGTGGCCGATGAAGATTTGACTAACCCGAATATGCAGATTTCGTTGAGCGAAGCACAGAAAATTGATGCTTCCTACGAAGAAGGTGAAGAGGTAACTGACGAAGTGATCTTTGCCAAATTCGGACGTCGTGCTATCCTGAATCTCCGCCAGACATTGGCTTCCAAGATTCTGGAACTCGAAAAAGACAGTATTTATAATAAATATATAGATAAGGTAGGTACTATCATCAATGCAGAAGTGTATCAGATCTGGAAGAAAGAAATGTTGCTCTTAGATGATGAAGGAAACGAGTTGCTGTTGCCGAAGACCGAACAAATCCCAAGCGATTTCTATCGCAAAGGTGAAACGGCCCGTGCAGTAGTTGCCCGCGTGGACAACAAGAATAATAATCCTAAGATTATCTTGTCACGTACTTCTCCCGTTTTCCTGCAACGTTTGTTCGAGATGGAAGTACCCGAAATTAATGATGGTTTGATTACCATCAAGAAGATTGCCCGTATCCCTGGCGAACGTGCCAAGATCGCGGTAGAATCTTACGATGACAGAATCGACCCTGTAGGAGCCTGTGTAGGTGTAAAGGGAAGTCGTATTCATGGCATTGTTCGTGAGCTTCGCAATGAGAACATCGACGTAATCAATTACACATCGAACATCTCATTGTTTATACAGCGCGCTTTAAGCCCGGCTAAGATTTCTTCTATCCGTCTGAATGAGGAAGAGAAGAAAGCGGAGGTTTTCCTCAAACCGGAAGAAGTTTCGCTGGCTATCGGTAAAGGCGGTTTGAACATCAAACTGGCCAGTATGTTAACTGAGTACACTATCGACGTGTTCCGTGAGTTGGATGAGAATGTAGCGGATGAAGATATCTATCTCGACGAATTCAGAGACGAAATCGACGGATGGGTGATCGACGCCATCAAGGCTATCGGCATTGATACAGCGAAGGCTGTGTTGAATGCTCCTCGTGAGATGTTGATTGAAAAGACGGACTTGGAAGAAGAGACAGTGGACGAGGTAATACGCATTTTGAAATCGGAGTTTGAAGAAGAAGGTGAAAATTCAGTAGAAAATTGAGAATTTAAAATTGAAAAATGAAAGTTATCTCTGTTATACTACATCGTAACTTTTAATTCTTCATTCTTAATTCTTCATTTAAACAAGCTCCATTTATTCATTAATTTTAAAATATGACGATAAGGTTAAACAAAGTTACAAGAGATTTGAACGTAGGAATCGCGACGGTAGTTGAGTTCCTGCAAAAGAAAGGGCATACCGTAGAGGCTAATCCTAATACCAAAATTAGCGAGGAGCAATACGCTATACTCGTAAAAGAGTTTAGTACAGATAAGAACCTTAGACTTGAATCGGAGCGTTTCATACAGGAACGTCAGAATAAGGAACGTAATAAGGCGTCTGTTTCGATTGAAGGCTTCGAAAAGCAGCCGGAGAAACAGAAGTCGGAAGATGTGATTAAGACAGTCGTACCTGAGGATGCACGTCCGAAGTTTAAACCTGTCGGAAAAATTGATTTGGATAAACTGAATGGCCGTAAACCTGAAAAGGTGGAGAAGGAACCGGAACAGAAACAAGAAGAACCTGTTGTAGAACGGCCCGTCGTTAAACCCGAAGTAAAAAAGGAGCCCGAGAAAAGAGAACCCGAGGTGAAGAAAGAAGAGGTGGTGATACCTCCTGTTTCTGTAGTAGAGCCTACTCCAGTGGTAGTTGAGCCCGTAGTAGTGCCGGAACCTGTAGTGGAGACGAAGCCGGTAGAAGTTGAAAAAGTAGTAGAAGAAGTGAAAAAAGAAGAGCCGAAGGTAGTAGAAACTGCACCTGTGAAGGCGGAAGAACATAAAGAAGAAAAAAAGGTGGAAACTGCACAGGCTGAAGTAACCCCGGTAGCAGAAAAAGCTCCGGAGGATGATGGTGTTTTCAAAATCCGTCAACCGGAATTAGGCGCGAAGATCAATGTGATCGGTCAGATCGACTTGGCTGCATTGAATCAGTCTACTCGTCCGAAGAAAAAATCGAAGGAGGAGAAGCGTCGCGAACGTGAAGAGAAAGAGAAAATCCGTCAGGATCAGAAGAAACTGATGAAGGAAGCCATCATCAAAGAAATCCGTAAGGATGATTCTAAAGTGGTGAAGAACGGTCCGAAAGAAAGCGCAGATGCTGCTAAGAAAAAACGCAACCGTATCAATAAAGAAAAGGTAGACGTTAATAACGTTGCGACTTCCAACTTTGCTGCGCCGAGACCTAATATACAAGGTAAAGGCGGCAATGGTAATGGCAATAACAACGGTCAGGGCGGACAAGGAAATAATAACAGAAGAAATAACAACAATAATAAGGATCGCTTCAAGAAGCCGGTTATCAAACAGGAAGTGAGCGAGGAAGACGTAGCAAAACAGGTAAAAGAAACTCTTGCACGTCTGACAACCAAAGGTAAGAACAAGACGTCCAAATACCGTAAAGAAAAGCGTGAAATGGCTTCCAACCGTATGCAGGAATTGGAAGATCAGGAAATGGCAGACAGCAAGGTATTGAAGTTGACCGAGTTTGTTACGGCTAACGAACTGGCAACGATGATGGATGTATCTGTCAATCAGGTTATCGCTACTTGTATGAGTATTGGTATCATGGTTTCTATCAACCAGCGTCTGGATGCGGAAACAATTAATCTGGTGGCAGAAGAGTTCGGATTCAAGACAGAATATGTAAGTGCGGAAGTGGCACAAGCTATCGTTGAAGAAGAAGATGCACCGGAAGATTTGCAACCGCGCGCTCCGATTGTTACAGTGATGGGACACGTTGACCACGGTAAGACCTCTTTGCTCGACTATATCCGTAAGGCGAACGTAATTGCCGGTGAAGCCGGAGGTATTACACAGCATATCGGTGCATATAACGTGCAACTGGAAGACGGTCGCCGTATCACGTTCCTCGATACTCCGGGTCACGAAGCGTTTACCGCTATGCGTGCACGTGGTGCGAAAGTAACGGATATTGCTATCATTATTGTGGCTGCCGATGATAACGTGATGCCGCAGACAAAGGAAGCAATCAATCACGCGATGGCTGCCGGTGTACCTATTGTATTTGCAATCAATAAGGTGGATAAACCGACTGCGAATCCGGATAAGATTAAAGAAGAACTGGCTGCAATGAATTACCTTGTTGAAGAATGGGGTGGTAAGTATCAGTCACAAGATATCTCTGCCAAGAAAGGTATGGGTGTGGAAGATTTGCTGGAAAAAGTATTGCTCGAAGCAGAAATGCTCGACCTGAAAGCAAATCCGGACCGTAATGCTACGGGTTCCATCATCGAATCTTCACTGGATAAGGGACGTGGATATGTAGCTACTGTATTGGTATCTAACGGTACTCTGAAAGTGGGAGACATCGTACTGGCAGGAACCAGCTACGGACGTGTGAAGGCTATGTTCAACGAACGTAACCAACGCATCAAAGAAGCAGGACCTTCCGAACCGGCTTTGGTATTGGGATTGAACGGTGCACCTGCTGCAGGTGATACATTCCATGTCGTTGAAAGCGATCAGGAAGCTCGTGAAATCACCAACAAACGTGAACAGTTGGCTCGTGAACAGGGCTTGCGTACGCAGAAGATCCTTACGTTGGATGAGTTGGGCCGTCGTATTGCTTTGGGTAACTTCCAGGAATTGAACATCATCGTTAAGGGTGACGTGGACGGTTCTGTTGAGGCATTGAGCGACTCGTTAATCAAGTTGTCTACGGAACAAATTCAGGTAAATGTCATCCATAAGGGTGTGGGAGCAATCTCCGAGTCGGATGTTTCTCTGGCTGCCGCTTCGGATGCGATTATCGTCGGATTCCAGGTACGTCCTTCGGGTGCTGCCGCTAAGATGGCTGAACAGGAAGGTGTCGATATCCGTAAGTACTCTGTCATCTACGATGCAATCGAAGAGGTGAAGGCTGCTATGGAAGGTATGTTGGCTCCGGAATTGAAGGAACAAATCACGGCAACTATCGAAATCCGCGAAGTATTCAACATCACGAAGGTGGGTTTGGTAGCCGGTGCAATGGTGAAGACCGGAAAGGTGAAACGAAGCGACAAGGCTCGTTTGATCCGCGATGGTATCGTCATCTTTACCGGAAACATCAACGCGTTGAAACGCTTCAAGGACGATGTGAAGGAAGTAGGTACAAACTTCGAGTGTGGTATCAGTCTGGTGAACTGCAACGACATGAAGGTAGGCGATATGATCGAGACATTCGAAGAAATAGAAGTGAAACAGACTTTATGATTTATGAGTTATGATTTATGAATTATAAGGGTATAAGGCCATTCGCGAAGTAATGGTTGCAACAATAGATGGGTGGTAATGTGGTACTATTTTATATGGGACACCACCTTACCACTTTATTGTTTTATCACCTGACAGAAATATAAATCACAGATCATAATCATAGAAACATAAATCATAAATCACAAATCATAAATCACAACGTGGCAACGATTGATATCATTATCCTTATTGTAATAGGCGCCGGAGCGGTGGTAGGCTTTGTAAAAGGCTTTATCCGCCAGTTGGCTTCTATTTTGGGGTTAATAGTCGGGCTGTTGGCGGCGAAAGCTTTGTATGCCTCTTTGGCGGAGAAACTTTGCCCGACAGTGACGGATTCGATGACAGTTGCGCAGGTGTTGGCTTTTATCATGATTTGGATTGCCGTGCCGTTGATCTTTGTACTGATAGCTTCGTTATTGACAAAAGCAATGCAGGCAATTTCGCTGAACTGGCTGAACCGCTGGTTAGGGAGTGGGCTGGGAGCACTTAAGTTTCTGTTGTTAACGAGTGTAGTGATCGGTGCGATAGAGTTTGTGGACAGCGATAATAAGTTAATTAGTGCAACAAAAAAGGAAGAATCTTTGTTATATTATCCGATGGAAACGTTTGCGGGGATCTTTTTCCCTGCTGCGAAGAATATGACGCAACAATATATATTAGAGAATAAAGATGCAACAAGAAGAACCCAATAAAATGAAACCCAATCAGAAAGACGAACTCGAAAAGAAGACTGATAATGAGTTTGTCCGGAAATTTGCGGAGGAGAAATATAAATACGGCTTCACCACAGAGGTGCATACAGACATCATTGAGCGTGGACTTAATGAAGATGTCATTCGTCTGATTTCATCGAAAAAAGACGAACCGGAGTGGTTGCTGGAGTTTCGCCTGAAAGCGTACCGCCACTGGCTGACGCTGGAGATGCCGACTTGGGCACATCTCCGTATCCCTGAAATTGACTATCAGGCGATTTCTTATTATGCCGATCCGACGAAGAAGAAAGAAGGACCGAAGAGCATGGAGGAAGTCGATCCTGAATTGATAAAGACGTTTAATAAACTGGGTATTCCTTTGGAGGAACAGATGGCTCTTAGCGGAATGGCGGTGGATGCCGTTATGGACTCCGTTTCCGTAAAGACTACCTTCAAGGAAACGCTGATGGAGAAAGGAATTATCTTCTGCTCGTTCAGTGAAGCCGTGCGGGAGCATCCCGATTTGGTGAAGAAATATATGGGCTCGGTGGTAGGTTACCGGGATAATTTCTTTGCCGCGTTGAACTCCGCTGTCTTTTCTGACGGCTCTTTCGTGTATATTCCGAAAGGGGTACGTTGTCCGATGGAACTTTCCACCTATTTCCGTATCAATGCCCGTAACACGGGACAGTTTGAACGTACACTGATTGTGGCGGACGACGATTCATACGTTTCTTATCTGGAAGGATGTACAGCGCCGATGCGGGATGAAAATCAGTTGCATGCCGCTATCGTCGAGATAATCGTGCACGACCGCGCAGAGGTAAAATATAGTACTGTTCAGAACTGGTATCCGGGCGATGCGGAAGGTAAGGGCGGTGTATACAACTTTGTGACTAAACGCGGTAACTGCAAGGGAGTGGATAGTAAATTATCCTGGACACAAGTGGAAACCGGTTCGGCCATCACTTGGAAATACCCTTCCTGTATTCTGACGGGCGATAACTCGACCGCTGAATTCTATTCCGTAGCTGTAACGAACAACTATCAGCAGGCTGATACCGGAACGAAAATGATTCATCTGGGCAAGAACACCCGCAGTACGATTGTAAGTAAAGGTATCTCCGCCGGACATAGTGAGAACTCCTATCGTGGGTTGGTACGTGTGGCCGAGAAAGCGGATAATGCCCGTAATTATAGCCAGTGTGACTCTCTGTTGCTGGGAGATAAATGCGGTGCGCATACTTTCCCTTATATGGATATTCACAATGAAACGGCAGTGGTGGAACATGAAGCCACAACGAGCAAGATCAGTGAAGACCAAATATTCTATTGCAACCAGCGCGGTATTCCGACAGAAGACGCTATCGGGCTTATTGTGAACGGATATGCAAAAGAAGTATTGAATAAACTTCCGATGGAATTTGCAGTAGAAGCACAGAAGCTGCTTACTATCTCATTGGAAGGAAGCGTGGGGTGATTTACTAGTTGGCAATTTACGATTTACTATTTGGCTGCGCGCTTGTAGGAGGTAAATTGTCGGTAGTATAGGTTTTTAATAGTAAATAGTAAATGGAAAAATAGTACATATAATCATGTTAGAAATAAAAGACCTGCATGCCAGCATTAATGGCAAAGAGATATTGAAGGGTATTAACCTGACGGTGAATCCCGGTGAGGTGCACGCTATTATGGGACCGAATGGTTCCGGTAAAAGTACGCTTTCTTCCGTATTGGTGGGAAATCCGGCTTTTGAGGTAACAAAAGGTTCGGTCACGTTTTATGGAAAGAACCTGTTGGAGTTGAGTCCTGAAGATCGTAGCCATGAAGGGATCTTTCTTAGTTTCCAGTATCCGGTAGAGATTCCGGGTGTGAGCATGGTCAACTTTATGCGTGCTGCTGTGAATGAGCAACGCAAGTATAAAGGTCTGCCTGCGCTGACAGCCAGTGAGTTTCTGAAACTGATGCGTGAGAAACGTGCGGTAGTAGAGCTGGATAATAAGTTGGCTAACCGCTCGGTGAATGAAGGCTTTTCGGGTGGTGAAAAGAAACGGAACGAGATTTTCCAGATGGCCATGTTGGAACCGCGGTTGAGCATCCTTGATGAGACAGACTCCGGTTTGGATATTGATGCGCTCCGTATTGTTGCAGAAGGAGTGAACAAACTGAAAACTCCTGAAACAAGCACAATCGTTATTACTCACTACCAACGTTTGCTTGATTATATCAAACCTGATATTGTACATGTCCTTTATAAAGGTCGTATCGTAAAAACTGCCGGACCGGAACTTGCGCTGGAACTGGAAGAAAAAGGATATGATTGGATCAAGAAAGAAGTAGGAGAATAACAAATAATAAGTTATGATAGTTGAACAACAATATATAGACCTCTTCTCACAGACGGAAGCAATGATCTGCAAGCATAGCGCCGAAGTGCTGAATGCGCCTCGTGCAGCTGCATTTGCCGATTTTGAGCGGCTCGGATTTCCGACTCGTAAGATGGAGAAGTACAAATATACGGATGTGAGCAAGTATTTTGAACCGGATTATGGTTTAAACTTGAATCGTCTGGCTATTCCGGTCAATCCGTATGAAGTGTTTAAGTGCGATGTGCCGAATATGAGTACCGCTCTGTATTTTGTGGTAAATGACGCATTTTATAATAGAGCACTTCCTAAAGTCAATCTGCCGGAAGGTGTGATTTTCGGCAGCTTGAAAGAAGTGGCCGGACAGCATCCGGAATTGGTGAAGAAGTATTACGGTCAGTTGGCAGATACTTCCAAAGATGGGGTGACTGCTTTCAATACAGCTTTTGCGCAAGACGGCGTTGTATTTTATGTGCCGAAGAATGTAGTGGTAGAAAAACCGATCCAGCTGGTAAATATCCTGCGTGCAGATGTTAACTTCATGGTGAACCGCCGCGTACTAATCATCCTGGAGGATGGCGCGCAAGCCCGTCTGCTGATTTGTGACCATGCAATGGATAACGTGAACTTCCTGGCAACACAAGTGATTGAAGTATTTGCAGGTGAGAACACGGTATTCGATATGTATGAACTGGAAGAAACACATACAAGCACCGTTCGTATCAGTAACCTGTATGTAAAGCAGGAGGCAAACAGCAATGTATTGTTGAATGGAATGACCTTGCATAATGGTACTACCCGCAACACCACTGAAGTATTGTTGGCAGGAGAAGGAGCCGAGATAAACCTCTGTGGCATGGCAATTGCCGATAAGAACCAGCACGTAGACAATCATACAAGCATCGACCATGCCGTACCGAACTGCACCAGTAATGAGCTGTTCAAGTACGTACTCGACGATCAGTCGGTAGGTGCGTTTGCCGGACTGGTACTGGTGCGTCCCGATGCGCAACATACGAACTCCCAGCAGACTAACCGGAATCTTTGTGCTACGCGTGATGCGAGAATGTACACACAACCTCAATTGGAAATTTACGCGGATGATGTGAAATGTTCGCATGGAGCAACGGTAGGCCAGTTGGATGAGGGTGCATTATTCTATATGCGTTCACGAGGTATTGCAGAGAAAGAAGCCCGTTTGTTATTGATGTTCGCATTTGTCAATGAAGTGATTGATACCATTCGTTTGGAGGCACTGAAAGATCGCCTGCATCTATTGGTAGAAAAACGTTTCCGTGGCGAGCTGAATAGATGTCAGGGCTGTGCCATTTGTAAGTAACCACTAATAATTAATAAACGTGGATATTCAAAAGATACGTGAGGATTTTCCGATATTGAGCCGTACGGTTTACGGTAAACCTTTGGTTTATTTCGACAACGGTGCGACGACGCAGAAACCCCGTCTGGTAGTTGATGCGTTGGTGGATGAATATTATTCCGTTAATGCCAATGTGCATCGCGGCGTGCATTATCTTTCGCAACAAGCTACGGAATTGCATGAGGCTTCCCGTGAAACGGTGCGTCAGTTTATTAACGCCCGTAGCACGAACGAAGTTGTCTTTACTCGCGGAACAACGGAAAGCATCAACCTACTTGTTTCCAGCTTTGGTGATGAATTTATGGAAGAGGGGGATGAAGTGATTCTTTCCGTGATGGAACATCACAGTAACATCGTTCCCTGGCAACTGCTGGCTGCCCGAAAGGGAATTGCCATCAAAGTGATTCCAATGAATGACAAAGGCGAACTCTTGCTGGATGAATACGAAAAACTATTTTCCGAACGAACGAAAATAGTCAGCGTGGTTCATGTTTCGAATGTGCTGGGTACGGTGAATCCGGTGAAAGAAATGATTGCAACGGCTCATGCGCATGGCGTACCTTGTCTGATAGACGCTGCACAGTCTATCCCTCACATGAAAGTGGACGTACAGGAGTTGGATGCCGATTTTCTGGTGTTCTCTGCCCATAAAATATACGGTCCGACAGGTGTCGGAGTGCTTTATGGAAAAGAAGAGTGGTTAGACCGCCTTCCGCCTTATCAGGGAGGAGGAGAGATGATTCAGCATGTCTCTTTTGAGAAGACCACTTTCAACGAACTTCCTTTCAAGTTTGAAGCCGGTACGCCCGACTATATCGGAACTACCGGACTGGCAAAAGCTCTTGATTACGTGAATGGACATGGACTTGAGCAGATAGCCGCCCATGAGCATGAACTGACAACTTACGCTTTGCAACGGCTGAAAGAGATTCCCCAGATGCGTATATTCGGTGAAGCAGCCGAACGGGGAGCAGTCATCTCCTTCCTGGTAGGAGATATTCATCATTTCGACCTCGGAACGTTGTTGGATCGTTTGGGTATTGCCGTGAGGACGGGACATCATTGTGCACAACCTCTCATGCAACGTCTTGGTATAGAAGGAACTGTACGGGCTTCGTTTGCCATGTACAATACGAAATCGGAAATAGATACATTGGTGGCGGGAATTGAACGCGTCAGCAAGATGTTCTAACAATATAAGCCGCTATTCCTGTGGGATGGCGGCTTTTTTTATTCTTTAACTAAAAAAAGATGCCTTCAAGTGCAGTGATTTGCACTTTTGTGCGTCTAATAGGTAAAGAAACAAAATGTTCATTGAATATTAGGAGGGTCGTGAGACCATGCTCATATTATATAAATTCTCTCTCTTTAACATTAATCGCAGCTATATCGTAAGAAATTACGGTATAGCTGCAACTTTTTTAGGGGGACTTGCGTCTAACTAAATACGTATAACTTACAGATAACTAATAAAGAAAAAACTATGCTGATGACAACCACTCCCATCATTGAGGGAAAACGAATAGTGAAATATTATGGAATAGTTTCCGGAGAAACAATCATAGGTGCCAATGTATTCCGCGACTTGTTTGCAAGTATTCGGGATATTGTGGGTGGTCGTTCCGGTTCTTATGAAGAAGTGCTGCGTATGGCAAAAGATACAGCGTTGAAGGAAATGGAGGCACAAGCAGCTCAAATGGGAGCTAATGCCGTGATAGGTGTTGATTTGGATTATGAGACAGTTGGAGGTAGTGGCAGTATGCTGATGGTGACTGCTAACGGCACAGCCGTAAAGATTGAAGAGGATTAATTGATTATTGTTTCTTTTACTACAGAGAACACGGAAGACGCAGCGCATATACTTTGTTTATTATCAATGATATAAAACGCTGTGTCCTCCGTACTTCTGTGGTGAATATTATTCGGCAGTCAGCTCAATCACACGGCTGAAAGCCTGATTGGTAGTGAAAGCATTGATTCCTACTTTCATCAGATAATCTCCTGAATAAGTCTTCTCATTGGCAGCAAGATTCGATTTAGAGTTCGGCATCAGGTTGATTTCTTTCACCTTATACATTTTCTTCGCATCCAGTCCCTGAAGTTTAACCGGGAGCAGCTTCTCACCGAAACGTGGGTGGATATCGTAGGTATAAAGCACTGCTTTGTTCTTATCCGGTGCGGCGTACATGACAGACATGTGATTACCATTGTATGGAGAAACCAGTCTGTACTGGTCACCATCCAGAATCACTTTCTTCAGACGCGTCCAGTTGGCAACTGCGTTTTGGCAAAAAGTCTGTTCGTCCGCATTCAGCTCTTTCAGTCCGAGATCGAAGCCCAGTTTACACATACTTGCTACATCGGTACGGAATTTCACGCTTGTCTTCTTGTTCCAGCTGGTTACGTGTGCGTCCATTGCTTTTGCAGGGAAGATTTGTGAGAATCCCCATTGGATAAACAGACGCTCTATCGGGTCTGTATTGTCGCTGCACCAGAATTCTGTGAAGTATTTCAATGCTTCGTAGTCGCAACGGGCGCCACCGCCGGAGCAAAGCATCATCGGTACGTTCGGATATTTGTCTTTGATACGTTCCAATACATTATATATACCACGTACATGGTCGATATAAAGTTGTCCTTGTTTATTCTTCAAATAGGGAGAATAAATATTTGTGATGGGAGAGTTGCAGTCCCATTTAAAGAAAGCTACTTCCGGGTTCGCTGTCAGGATGTTATCCACTACGCCAAACACAAAATCCTGTACTTTCGGATTGCTAAGATCGAGCACCAGTTGGTTACGGTAATAGTATGTTTCGCGATTGGGCAGAGTGATAGCCCAGTCAGGATGCTTCTCGAACAATTCACTTTTGGGGTTTATCATCTCCGGTTCGATCCAGATACCGAATTTCACTCCGGCTTCTTTGGCAGACTTCACGAGTGCGGGAATACCGCCCGGCAGTTTGGATTTCATCACTTCCCAGTCACCCAGTCCGGCATTGTCGCTGTTGCGAGGATGCTTGTTGCCGAACCAGCCATCATCCAACAAGAACATATCTACACCCAGATGTTTGGCTTCTTTCATCAGTTCGGCAAGCAGTTTCTCATCGAATTTGAAGTACGTATTTTCCCAGTTATTCAATAAAGTCATGCGGTCGCCTTGTCCGTCTTTCAGTTGGTGGTTGCGTGCCCATGCGTGGAGGTTGCGGCTGGCTTCGCCCGTACCGTTGTTGCTGAAAGTAAAGATGAATTCGGGAGTGGTAAATACTTCGTTCGGTTTTAGTTCATAATCAGATGCGTACGGGTTAATGGCGGGGATGACGCGGAGATTGCCTACGTTGTCCACTTCAAAGGTAAACTGGAAGTTGCCTGTCCATCCGATAGTCCCTAACATGGCACGTCCTTGTGTTTCCTGTGCCGGTTGTTCAAAACCAAGTTCGAAGAACGGGTGGGTATGCATGGCGGCACGGCTTCCCAGTTTGGTGTCGATCACCTTTTTGCCGAACAATAGAGGTTGCGTGCTCATTTGTGCTTCTTTAGCCCAGTCGCTGCTGAATTCAGTCAGATAATACTCGTTTCCCGAGAAATAAAGCATGGTCGAAGCATAACGCCAGATGGTGACAGGTTTCTTTTCAGCATGTTTGATTTCACTCCACGTCTTGATGACGTTTTCTTTCGGATAAGCGATGTAATGCAGCGTGACTTCCACCGGGTACTGATCGTCTTTCAGTTGGATGACTGTCTCCGTTCCGCCTGCCACTGCTTTTTGTTCGGAAGATACATAACGGAGAATCGTGCTCGGGTTTCCATCATTGTGCGTGATTGCTACAGCCGGTTCAAAATAATCCTCGGCGCCGGAGCCCGGATATACTTCCCATCCACGGGTGGATACGCTGCCGTCACTTCCTCCTTTCACGTATGGAGAAAAGTTGTTGATGTCTTTCTCGTTCAGTAACTTATCGCCCAGATAAGCCTGATAAAGTCGTCCGTTGGGAGCTACTTGGAGAATTAAGTCTGTGTTGTCCGTTGCGATGCGGATAACGTTCTTTTCCTGGGCGTTCACTTGTGCCAGGGTAAACAATGCCGTAAGTAATACGAAAAGTTTCTTCATGGTTTTTTAATAATTAATTAGGTATTAGTTAGTTTGTGGGCATATAATGCCACAAAGATAGTTATAATTCGTTTGGTATGAACTAGAATTTGATGCTTGCGCTAAATTCTACGGTGAATGGGCGTAAATAGTTTCCACTCATATAATTTCCGGCGTACTGGGCAGCTTCTTCTTTCGTAATCAGTTCCGAACCGTTGATGGTTCCGCTGGCTCCTTTCTGATTCAGGAAGTTGATGACTGTTGCCCCCAGAGACAGGTGCTTGTTTACGTTCCAGTTGATTCCTCCGAACGTTTCCCAGCGACCGTTGAAGTAGAGCGCTTCCTGAAGATTGGCGTACGTCTTGCCGAAATAGCGGAAACTAAGCCAGAGGCGTAAGTCTTTCGTGATGTTGTAGCTTGGGTCGAGTTCGACAAGTATCTGCGGGATCTCTTTTACGATCATTCCGTTGGCATTGACAGACATCTCCGAGCCATCGTTGAAAGTGACACTTGCGTTATAGTTCTTGTAAACAGGCTTCTGATACGTGAACAGGGCATGCAGATGGAAACCTTTGAACGGGTCGATCTCGGCAGAGGTGGTCCATCCCAGTGTTTTGATATTATAGATAAGCAATACGGTCTTTCCTTCTTCCGTTCCCGGTTTCGTGAGGTTTTGCTGGTCGATGTTATTGGATTTAGAGATATAGGTCACCATAGAGGTGAGGTTGATCCAATGGTTCTTGTAGAACAGACCGCCACGGATTAACGGTATGGTGACCCGTTTGTATTGTTCTTCCGTAGGACCTGTTCCGGCGTATTCGTTGATACGGGGGAAGCGGGTGGCTACTGTTCCGTCGGCAGTCAGTCCGAATTGCCGGGTTACGTTGTAAGTGGCGCGGAGCGTGGCGGCGTAGTTCAGTTTATCTTTTACCACTTTGGCAGGATGAACACTGCGCGGGGTGGTGATGATATTTCCTGTTTCTTTCTCTTTATGATAAGTGGTAAAGTCGCCGATGTGGAAGTTCGGGAAACGGGAAGCGGATATCTGGTCGGCACTCATCCGGTAATATTCGAGGCGTCCGCCATAATAGATGTTGAATTTGGGAGTTACCTGCCAGTTGTCTGTAAGGTAGAGGGCGAGTTTGTTTTCATATCCCATTGTATATTCGGGGCTAAGCTCGTTGTAGCCGTATGTCTGCACGTGTTGACCGGTCAGTGTGGGATCTAGGGAACTTGTTGCGGTGGAAGTGAGCAGTTGTGGATAGTTCTCTACGGTAGCCATCCATTGCAGAGAAGAGGAGTGGTAGTCAAGATGATAATACCATTCGTTCAATCCCAGGCGCAAATCATGGTTGCCGAAAGTCTTGTTTAGTTCGGAAGTAATCAGGAAGTTTTTCACTTTACCTACGTGCAACCAGGTGCGGCGACCTTCTGCCAGTCCTTCATACGGATGGCCGTTGGATAATGTAAAACCAGCGTCGGCAGTTACTTCGCTGATGGTGCTTCCTCCGAAATCCACATAGTTGGCGCGTGGGGCATCCATATATTTCAGGTTGAATTTCCATAGCAGGTCGTTTTGGAAACGATAATCGGCAATCAGTGCTATTTCATTGGCACGGTTTTCCGAGCCGTCGCCTAAATTCCATGTTTTCATTTTCCCGTCTCTCACGTCCATGTATTCAAAAGAACCGCTTTGCGGGACATACGAATTCGTTCCCAGTTTGAAGCCGTCTATCTCTTTCACCGAGCCGTCGCCGACATAGATAAAAGGAGCGGCATTGGCATAACTGCCCGGGTTCTCACTGCGGGAATGTTTGTAGAGCAGGGATATTTTGCCCCGTCCGTTGTTGAAGAGGCGGGTCAGGCCGGCATGATAGATCTCGGTGCGGTCTGTGTAGTTTGTGAATTTGAGGTCGAAGCTTCCCGGATCGAAGTTCTGATAGATGCTTGCGGTGTAGAGCCAATGGTCGTTGATGGCTCCTGAAACATTGAAATCGAAGTTTTGCATTCCGAAATGATTGGTCCGGTAGTTGAAGATACCTTGGAAATCTTTTTGTCCCAGTTTGCTGAAGGAATTGACGGAGTAAGCGATGTTACCGGTGGTGATGGCCGACTCGGAAGGAGATAAAAGTCCTACTTCTCCCAGGCTGCTGTCGCTGCGCCAATGGGCGGCGAGCTTGTGAACGGCCGAGGAATAGACGGCGGGAAGCCCATTCTCATATACATTAACGTCCTCGCTGGGAAGCCCGATTTGAATTTCGCGGGGTTTGTTGGCGTCGGAAGCATTCAGCATTACATTGCGTTCGCCTTCTTCTGTTTCTTTTTTAGAAGGATTGTCAGGTTCTTTTGAGAGATTGGCAGGAATTGTGTCCTGCTTCATTGCGGTGCGGTTTGTCTTTTCCTTTTGATCCTGAATGTTCGCTGCATTCCCGTTGGAGGGGATCAGTTGCAAGAGGATTGCTAGAGCAAGGCAACTAAAGGTTACTTTTTTCATCACTTGTATTTATTTTAAGATTTTGGAAGTTCACGTCGGTTGTGTCATTTTGACGAAGGCAAAGATAGGGGGAGGAGAAACAGGTGGCTATACTCTCTTTTGTCAAGATGTGCAAGAGATGTTTCAAATGTATGATAGCGCCCTTGTGGTGCGACATTTATTGCCCTCCTTGCAACAAATGTTTCATCCTTCTTATACATTTTGCGTAAAAAAAACTATATTTGTCGCTATCTAATATCTGTGTATGAAAAGGAATCTGCTGCTTTTTCTTCTTTCTGTTTGTTTCTTCCTTCCGGACTTTGCCGCGACGGGGCAGTATAACTTTATCCGTGTAGATGGTGGAAGCGGTCTTTCGAACAGTCATGTCAAGTCCATTATTCAAGATAGTTACGGTTTTATCTGGTTGGGTACCCGCAATGGACTTAACCGCTACGACGGAGTGTCGATGAAGCTTTATAATTGTTATGACGAGACTTTGCAACATGGCAATCAGGTTATATCCGCTCTTTTTGAAGATAATCATCGGCAGTTGTGGATAGGCACGGACGATGGTGTCTATATTCAAGACCTTGCCACCGGGAAGTTTTCTTTTTTTGATGCCCGTACAGAGAGCGGAGAACAAATCAGATACAACTGGATTGAGGATATACTGGCAGACCATTCGGGAAATATATGGGTGAATGCGCCCAATCAGGGAGTTTTCCGCTATCAGGTGGAGACGGGGAAGCTGTTCCGCTACATTCCTTGTCCCGGTAAAGATAAAAGTAAGGACTTTCCGCAATCCATCTGTGTGGATAAAGACGGTACGATTTGGGTCGGTACGTACGGAGCGGGAATCTATCGTTATAGCCCGGAACAGGATAAATTTGTGGCGTATGCCACAGAGGCGCTTAAAGGAGATTTCATATTTACTCTGTGTGATTATGGCGATGAACTGATTGTCGGCGTGCATGAAGAGGAATTGAAACGGTTCAATAAGAAGACAGGGGAGGTGAGCGTGTTCCCTGCGCCAGAAGTGCATCGAAAGATTATTCGTTACGCAGTTTGCTTTGGAGACGAATTATGGGTGGGAACTCAAAATGGTGTTTATGTGATTAATGAGAAACAGAATAGTGTGCAACATATCCCTGCTGATGCCGGAGGAAAGTATGGGCTTGGAGATGCTATCGTGGATAAGATTTATCGCGATCGTGAAGGAGGAACTTGGATCTGTACGCAATTTGGAGGAGCCAGTTATCTGCCTGTACGTTCGCTCGACTTTTCTGTTTATCTTCCGGGAGCACCCGGTACGGTCTGCGGACGTCGCATCAGTGAATTGGCGGAAGGAAAAGACGGGACAGTGTGGATTAGTACGCAGGATGGCGGGGTTTGTTATTGGAATCCAAAGGCGCAGACTTTCGTAAAAGTTCCCGAATCACCGGACCGTCAGAATGTGTTGAGCTTGTTTGCTTCGGATGATTTAGTCGGGGCGGGTTACTTTAAAGGAGGTATTGATCTAATAATTCCGGGGACAGCCTCTTCCGCTTCTCCTTCCATTTCTTCTTCCACTTTTTCATCTTTGACTTCTTCTACTGTATCTCCTGTTTCTGTTGCCTCCTCTGCCATTTCTACCACAAACATTTTTCGAGGACAGGTTCATACATTCTATCCTGCACAACTCGGCATCAGTGAAGGTTCGGTGTTTGCCCTTTATCGTGACCGTGGGGGAGTCATCTGGCTGGGCGATGGTTGGAACATCTTCCGTTCGGGCGACAAAGGGCGGACTTTTGAGAAGGTGGAACAATTCGGTTACGCTTATATGCGTGACATCCTCGAAGATAAATCCGGCAATATATGGGTCGCAACAATGGGTAATGGCATATTCCGGTATAATCCGCAGACGGATCAGATGGTCAAGTATCAATGTGTACCGGGAGACAGCACTTCTATCGGAACGAATGAAGTGACAGGCATAACGGAGGATAGCAAAGGTCTTCTCTGGTTTTCTACGGATCGGGGAGGGTTATTGTGTTTTAACCCCGAAACGGGCAGGTTCCGGACATACACTAAAGCGAACGGTCTTCCGGACAACGTGACCTATAAAGTGGTGGAAGACGCACAACATCGCATCTGGTTCGGAACAGACCGTGGACTGGTTTGCCTTCATCCGGAAACAGATAGCCTGCAAATCTTTACCCGAAACGATGGGCTGCCTGATAATCAGTTTAATTATAAATCGGCTTTGGCTGCCTCTGATGGGACTATCTGGATGGGGACCATCAACGGACTTGTCTCTTTTAATCCGCAGATTGTCCGCCGGAACACATTTGTCCCTCCGGTCTACATCACCGGAATGTATGTACAAGGACGTGAAACTCCTTTCCCGGCAGATGGCGTGCAATTGCCTTACCGTTCTAATGTCGGCTTTGATTTTGTTGCTTTAAGTTATACATCGCCGGGCGCAAACCGCTATGCTTATAAAATGGAAGGTATAGACAACGACTGGAACTATACGTCTGCTGCACATACTGCGTCTTATGCCCAGCTTCCGCCGGGAGACTATCTGTTTCGTGTGCGTGGCAGTAATAATGATGGTGTCTGGAATCAGGAAGAAGCCACTTTATCGGTACGTATTCTTCCACCTTGGTGGCGTACAGTGTGGGCGTACCTTATCTATATTATTGTTGTATCCGGTAGTTTTGTACTAACCCTTCGTGCCTATCGCCGCCGTGAAGTGCAGAAGATACGTGAACAGCAATTATTGGCGGAACTGGCGCGTGAGCGCGAATCCCACCGTACGCATGAGATGTTTATTAATCAGATCACTTACGGCGCCTGCACTCCGCAAGGGGATGCCATGTCACGGGCGGACGAGCAACTGATGTCTCAATTGATAGCCAAAGTGCGTGAGAATCTTTCCGATGCCAACTATAATGTGGAAGCATTAGCTGCGGCTATGAATATGTCCCGCTCCAGCCTTCACCGTAAAATTAAGGCATTGACCGACCTTTCTTCACTCGATTTTATCCGTATCATCCGGCTAAAACATGCTGCGGAATTGTTGCAGGAGGGAGAACTGCGCATCAATGAGATTTGTGACAGGGTAGGATTTCAGTCACCTTCTTACTTCGCCAAAGTATTTCAGAAACAATTTGGAGTCACTCCTACAGAGTTTGCCCAGCAGAATAAGCAGAGAATGACAGATAGTTAGTAGTTATTGCCTATTATTCGTTGTCTCTTTGTTTGAATTTGAACTGAAATTAGTTTATTTCCGTACAGTAATGCACTGTTTCAGCCTATTCTAACAAGGGTATATTCTCACTGCAATGAGAAAAAGTTCTCATTACAGTGAGTATTTCTTCTCATACTTATGAGTATTTTTTCTCATAGGGATAAGTATAGTTGAGAATGTTTACGGAAGTTTTTTTTGAATTATAATTGTATGAGTTTACCTCATTTCCGTACCGTTTCTGGTTAAATGGGAAGTTAATTCAGACAGAAGAACATAAGAACAAAAAATAGAATAGCCGTTCAATAAGCAACAGAAATAATTTTCAAAGCGCAGCCTTTATGTTCTTTTGTTCTTATGTCTAAAAATAACTACCATCTGCTCATTTGTCCAAAGAGACGTATAAAAAATAGGATGATTCAACTCTGTAAATTCTTTCTTTTTTACTTGCTTATTTCGATTGATTTCCATACTTTTAGCCTCCGTAATCCTTTAAAAATTGACCCTATGGACAACATTCTTTTCTGGCTCGTTCCAGTCGCTTCCGTGTTAGCCCTCTGCTTTGCTTATTACTTTCATAAGCAAATGATGAAAGAGAGTGAAGGTACATCCCAAATGATAAAAATAGCTGCTGCTGTGCGCAAAGGAGCTATGTCTTATCTAAAACAACAATACAAAATAGTAGGTTGGGTATTCTTGGGGCTGGTTATTTTGTTTTCAATTATGGCTTATGGCTTTCATGTACAGAATGCCTGGGTTCCCATTGCTTTCCTTACAGGTGGATTCTTCTCCGGGCTTTCCGGATTTCTGGGGATGAAGACGGCGACATACGCGTCCGCTCGTACCGCTAATGCTGCCCGTACTTCTCTGAATGCAGGATTAAGAATTGCTTTCCGAAGTGGTGCCGTGATGGGACTGGTGGTCGTTGGCCTGGGACTACTTGATATATCTTTTTGGTATCTGTTGCTGAATGCAGTGATTCCTGCTGATGCACTGACACCTACTCATAAACTCTGTGTAATCACTACCACCATGCTGACATTTGGTATGGGAGCTTCTACCCAGGCGCTCTTTGCCCGTGTAGGCGGTGGTATCTATACAAAGGCAGCCGATGTCGGAGCCGACTTGGTAGGCAAAGTAGAAGCCGGAATCCCGGAAGATGACCCTCGTAATCCTGCCACTATTGCCGATAATGTGGGCGATAATGTAGGCGACGTGGCCGGTATGGGAGCCGATTTATACGAATCTTACTGTGGCTCGATTCTGGCAACAGCCGCTCTGGGTGCTGCTGCTTTTATCCATTCGGCAGATACAGTGATGCAATTCAAGGCAGTGATCGCCCCGATGCTGATTGCGGCTGTCGGTATTATCCTTTCTATTATAGGTATATTTGCTGTCCGTACCAAGGAGAATGCGACTATGAAGGACCTGCTCGGTTCGTTGGCTTTCGGTACGAATCTTAGTTCCGTATTAATTGTTGCTGCTACATTCCTTATTCTGTGGTTTCTGCAACTTGATAACTGGATTTGGATTTCTTGTGCCGTAGTAGTCGGACTATTGGTAGGTATTATCATCGGACGTTCTACGGAATATTATACTTCCCAATCCTATCGCCCTACCCAGAAACTAAGTGAAAGCGGTAAGACCGGACCTGCCACCGTAATTATCTCCGGTATCGGTTTAGGTATGCTTTCTACGGCTATTCCGGTAATTGCAGTCGTGATTGGTATCATTGCTTCCTATCTGTTGGCTTCCGCCGGCGATTTTGCCAATGTCGGTATGGGACTGTATGGAATCGGTATTGCGGCTGTCGGCATGCTTTCTACTTTAGGTATCACTCTGGCAACGGATGCTTACGGACCGATTGCGGATAATGCAGGAGGTAACGCAGAAATGTCCGGCTTGGGTGCCGAAGTCCGCAAACGTACCGATGCGCTCGATTCATTGGGGAATACGACTGCTGCCACCGGAAAAGGTTTTGCAATCGGTTCCGCTGCATTGACAGGCTTGGCTTTGCTGGCTTCTTATATTGAAGAAATCCGAATCGGCCTTACACGGCTTGGTAATGTAGATCTGACCTTTGCGGATGGTAGCTCCATCAGTGTGGCGAATGCTACTTTTATCGACTTCATGGATTATTATGAAGTACATCTGATGAATCCGAAAGTTCTTTCGGGTATGTTCCTCGGTTCCATGATGGCTTTCCTGTTCTGTGGATTGACAATGAATGCCGTAGGACGTGCAGCAGGGCACATGGTAGATGAAGTACGTCGCCAATTCCGTGAAATAAAGGGTATTTTGACAGGAGAAGCGGAGCCGGATTACGAACGTTGTGTTGCAATATCAACAAAAGGTGCGCAACGTGAAATGGTTGTGCCTTCCTTGATCGCTATTATTGCCCCTATCCTTACAGGTCTTATTTTCGGTGTTCCCGGTGTGCTCGGTTTGCTGATTGGTGGCTTGAGCAGTGGTTTCGTACTGGCTATCTTCATGGCTAATGCCGGCGGTGCATGGGATAATGCAAAGAAATATGTAGAAGAAGGAAACTTTGGAGGAAAAGGCGGTGAAGTTCATAAAGCAACCGTAGTAGGAGATACCGTGGGCGATCCGTTTAAAGATACATCCGGGCCGAGCTTGAATATCTTAATAAAGCTAATGAGCATGGTAGCCATTGTAATGGCAGGGCTTACTGTTGCCTGGAGTTTATTCTAAAAAAAGCAGGAAAGAAGTAAGAAAAAGGAGGCAAAACAAGTCTCCTTTTTTAATTTGAATTACCTTTGTGTCAAAATAGAAGCGATAAATATGTTATTACCTTATTTGAACGAGAATCTGATTGAAGCCGGATGTGATGAGGCCGGTCGTGGATGTTTGGCGGGAGCAGTATACGCTGCTGCGGTTATTCTTCCGAAAGATTTTAAGAATGAACTGTTGAATGATTCCAAGCAACTGTCGGAAAAGCAACGTTATGCACTACGTGAGGTAATAGAGAAGGAAGCGATAGCCTGGGCGGTTGGCGTCGTGTCACCGGAAGAAATTGATGAAATAAATATCCTGCGGGCTTCTTTCCTAGCTATGCATCGTGCGGTGGATCAACTGACTACCCGCCCACAGCATTTACTAATCGACGGAAACCGTTTCACTAAATATCCCGATATCCCCCATACCACGGTAGTGAAAGGCGACGGGAAATATCTTTCAATAGCTGCGGCTTCTATTTTAGCCAAGACATACAGAGACGATTATATGAACCGTCTCCACGAAGAGTTTCCTTATTATGACTGGGATCACAATAAAGGCTACCCAACTAAAAAACATCGCGCCGCCATTGCCGAACGTGGGACCACTCCTTACCATCGAATGACGTTCAATCTATTAGGAGATGGACAGCTAACTTTGAACTTCTAAAGTCACTTTGTTTCATTTTGCACATATTTTCTACATTTTTTTGCAGAATAAGCACGATTTTGTTACGGATAACCCTAAGATTGTTCTGTTTAGGCTAAAAAAGTGTTGTCTAGTGCTTTTATTTGTTATTGAAATGCTATATCTTTGCAAACAATAATAAGAATTAAAAAGTTTAAAATCATGGCAACGAACAAACTATTGTGGTCTTCTAAAATTATTGGGGTATTTTTTATGATGTTGGTTTGCACTCTTTCTGCAAATGCACAGTTTTTGCGTACTTCTTATTTCATGGAAGGTACCCATTATCGTCAACAACTAAATCCGGCTTTAACACCGACGAAAGGTTATTTCAACCTTCCGGTAATTGGTGCAGTTAATGCAACTGTTGGTTCTACTTCATTAGGCTATCAGGATATCATCGATATTATTGATGATGGTGACGATTTCTATACTAAACCAGATTTTATGAATCGTCTGAAAGATAATAATAAGCTGAATGTGAATTTCAGTACGGAAATTCTTTCTGCAGGATGGTATAAAGGTAAAAACTTCTGGTCATTCAATATCGGTCTGCGTACAGATATCGGTGCTAACTTGACAAAATCTATGTTTACCTTCTTGAATGAGATGGATGGAATAGAAGATAATTGGAGAAATAGTAACTATGATATTAGCAATCAACAACTGAATATAAATGCTTACGCTGAAGTTGGCTTAGGACTTTCACGTCAAATCAATAGTCGTTTGACGGTGGGTGCTAGAGTGAAAGCTTTGCTGGGTATTGGTAATATGGATTTGAAACTTAATAATGTGGCAATGAACGCTAGTTTGCCTAGTGATGCTCGTATTAGTCAATTACAGGATCCTGCATATTTATCAGGTTTGGGTGTTGACGATATAACGAAGTTAAGAAGTGAAATTGAGAGCTACCATGCTAATCTGGCAGTAGATGCTCATTTGGAAAGTTCTTTCAAGGGGTTGAATTTGAAAAAGGAAGATGGACAAGACTATATTAGTGATTTCGAATTTGAGAGTAAAGATATGGGAATCGCAGGTTACGGTTTTGGTATTGACTTGGGAGCATCTTATAAGATTATGGATAATCTGACTGTATCTGCTTCTATTTTGGACTTGGGATTTATATCATGGTCGAAAAGTAGCACTCAAATAGCTAATGCTAAAGCATCAGGTATTGATATGAAGGGAAGTGACTATACATCAGGTATTGATCCTAGTGATATTCCTGGAAGTATTACTGCTATTGAAAATAACATAAAGAATTTGCAGACGGATGCCAATGGATATATGGAACGTGTTAGTGGCGGTGACGTACTTGACTATGAAATGTTGCAACTTAGAACGGAAGAAGCAAGCAAGTCTCGCAAGTCTCGTCTGGCTTCTACATTAGTAATAGGTGCAGAATACGGATTTTTCAATAACAAACTGGCTGTTGGCGCATTGTCTACAACTCGTTTTGTGCAACCCGATGCACTTACTGAATTAACATTCTCTGCAAACTACCGTCCGAAAAGTTGGTTCAATGTAGCACTTAGTTATTCAGTTATCCAGTCAGCCGGTAAATCTTTCGGTTTGGGTCTGAAGTTAGGTCCTCTGTTTGTCGGAACTGACTATATGTTCTTAGGAAAGAACTCTAACTCTGTTAATGGATTCGTTGGGGTATCTATTCCGTTGGGTGGAAGAAAAGCAAATAAAGAAGGATAAAATATTTTAATTTCTCTCTCTAAACATTCTCTTTTAATTAATTCTCTATAGAATAAAAAACGTATAATTACAGCTTACCGTCATAAAGAATCCTTATAAAGGATCATAGATGGTAAGCTGTTTTTTTATGTTCCTCCTTTTAGAACCACTTAATCTTCCGGAATATCACAAACGCAAGCGTTGACAATCCGATGGAAAAGAGCACAATCAAAGAGAAAGCAAAGGGCACTTCTTCCAGGTGAATATCCACATTCATGCCATAGAAACTGGCAATCAATGTCGGAAGCATCAGGACGATAGACAGACTTGTCATACGTTTCATGATCGTATTCACATTATTGGAGATAATAGACGCAAAAGCATCCATTGTCCCTGTGAGGATATCACTGTAAATATTCACCGTATTGAGCGCCTGTTTCAGCTCGATAATTACATCTTCCACTAATTCAGTGTCCAGATAATCCGTATCCTGAAAAATAGTCCTTAACTTACCGATCATCACTTCATTTCCACGGATGGAAGTGTTGAAGTAGACAAGTGTTTTTTGCAGTCTCATCAAGCGAAGCAGGTCTTCGTTACGGATGCTTCGTTCCAGTTCCTTTTCTGCGGCACTGATGTCTATGTTTATCTGCTTTAGATATTTCAGGAACCACACGGCAGAAGAATAGATTAACCGGAAAATCAGATCCAGCTTGTTGCGTACAACGATCCCTTTTCGACGGGTATGCTCTATGAAATCCGGTAATAAATCCGTGTTGTGATAACAGACGGACACAATAATCTCGTTATTAGTGATAATTCCAATCGGTACAGTGTCGAAAGGCAGACTGCCATTCTGTTTGTTCACTACCGGGATACGAAGAATCGTCAACAACCAGTTGCCTTCCGTATCCGTACGCGGACGTTCGTCCGTGTCGGCTATATCATTCAGAAATGATTCGGGTACGTTGAGAGTTTGAGTTAGAAATTCAAAGTCATCATTGTTTGGGCATACTACATTTACCCAGCTGTTGGGAAGCCATTGTGCTTTTTCCACAAAGCCAGCCTCACAATAAAGATACGTTCTCATCTTATTGCCTCCTTTCGTTTGTTTGACACGAGCAGAGGCATCAGTCTTCAATGGCTCTGTTCGCTTTAATTAATACTAGTTGTGCACGTTCGCGGGTTTGAATCGTCCATATTTCTATGATTTTAATTTAAAAGCGAGGCAAAGGTACGGAAAAATGAGATGGCTTCCGTGCTTTGCATCGCTTTTTTTGATATTCTTTTATGGGTGGCCTTATATTGGCATCCGTTATTTAGAGGTCCTGATACTATTCACCTTTTACTTCAAAATGATTATCCAGATATTTCCTGATACTATGGCTGCTTAAACCTTCTTTTGATATACTGCCATCTTTTTCAACAAGTTCGTAGTGCGGTATAGCATTAAATTGAAATAGTTGGCGAAGGTAGTTAAACTCTGTTTCCGATACATAGTAACAGGCTTCTCCTTTTAGATTCTTCTCTACATATTTTTTGTAGGCTTTCTCGGGCGAATCTTTCTGGCCGGTGATATAAATGAACTGAAATTCCGGATGATCTTTGTATTTTTTGCGTAGGTCGGCAGTTGCTTCTATTTCTCCGCGACAAGGTGCGCAAGTAGTTGCCCAGAAATCAACAAACAACACCTTACCGGAATGATTTTTGATGATATTACGAAATATTTCTGTTGCTTTTCCTTCAGGCAGCTGATAAGATTTCGTCATGTCTTTCGGGTGTTTCTTTTCTAGTATCCGTTCGGCTTCTGTTACGAGAAATGGTTCGCTGAATGTTTGTTTGATGCTATCCACATATTCATGTGCTATTTGGCTGTCTTTGATATTTCCTAAATCATAGTCAAAGCTTCGCACTTTGGCTATTTGCCAAAGCAATGGATTGGGAATATGATATAATTGAGCAATGATGGAATCTTTCTTTAAATCATATTTCCGATCTATATTTATCCGTAGCCTATCTTTATCCTGCTGGGATTCTCCTTTTTTCCCCGATTCCTTCAAACATAATGTTGCATATTCTTGTACGAGTTTCTGTTCCTTTTCATAGAGCGATGCAGTCTTCCCTTTTTCATCAATTAACTGCTTGATGATGATTTTGACAGTAGTTCCGGCCAACTTCTCCTGTTTAAGTCTTATCGCTTCCTGCTCCTTATTCAGTTTCACTCCTTTTTCTTTAAGGAAAGTCAACAGGGATTTCTTCGGATAAGTATAATCGATGCTGTCAGATGTAGAAAAGGTTTGATAGGGATATGCTTTTCGGAATATATCCATATATTCGAAACGGTTGATGAATATGCTTGCGTTTTTACTCGCAAGTACGACTGCATCATTGAGCGGCATATCTTTCAAGAAGCTGTAATATGAATCGTTTTCTTTCACTTTTAGTGCCTGATTGGTACTATCCTGTTTTGCATAGTAATCTCTACCCATCAGGAAACCAAGAAACGTGCTTCCAACCTGTAAATCGACCTTGTTCTTTATCAGATGAACTGCCTTGAGAGAAGGCTGATAGATTTGCCTTACGGAATCTGCAATATGTTTCCATTGTGCAATGATAGGCTTCATGTGCTCCTGATACTGGTCGGGGGGGAATGTCTTTTGCGATTTCGACAAGTCTTCGTAGCGATAAGTAATCAGTTTGTCAAGGTCTTTCAGTAAGTAGGAGAGAGGTGCAGATGGTCCCATATATGCTGTGTTCCTGATAGGGAAGTAATGGTCGCGTGCACGGCTGCGTGCCATTACTGCTTCCCAGTCGATATACATGGTGAGAGTTTGTCCGGGTTCGATATAGAATGGAATCCAGTTGTTTCCCAGTACTACCGATGATTCTACCGGATGATTAATAATAAATCGACAGCTAAAACTGCCGTTCGGAGCTATTTGGATAACGGTCGGATAATCTTCGCGAGTGAGTTCGTTTGACAGGTAAATAAGACCGGTGTCGAACCCTAAACGGGGATCGTATCCGTCTATATACCCTTGCAGGTAAGCTGAATCCTGACGGAAGAACTGCTGAAAGTCATCTTCCGCATTAACAAGTGTCACCGGAGTTCTTTCCTTGCTGTATACTATTTCTTCTGTTCCTTTCTGTTGAATCTTACACGTTCCGTCTTTTTGTGGAGTAAATGATAAAGCAATTTCTTCATGACTCTGTTTGTCTTTTAAAGCCATTTCAATCCGCTTTCCCTTTTTTCGGATATTTTCATTGGTGTATATCCGGTTATTCAGAATGCTGATGGAGTCGTAAACTCCATATTCCCATGAACCGGAACCGTCCGTCTTGAACCAATTGCCTTTGATGATGGCTAAAGGGGAAGACTTTTTCTTCTTTTGCGGTACCAGCGATATATCGTAAATATTGCCTTCGGGGTCAGTCGGATTGAGAAAATGAATCGTTTGCGTTTCTGACGGTAACGGTTCGAAAACAAGAACATAATCCATCGTGCCTGAAGCCGGCATATAGACTTCTTTTTTGAGCTCGATGCCTTCGGCACTTTTAAACATATATTTCTTTCCGGTGGCAGCATCTTCCAGATAGGTATCCCCATCTTCCATGATCCACCAGTGAGGGCGGAAGATGGCATGAATATATACTCTTGTGTTTTCGGGAGTACGTTCTATACGGGTGATGTTGGAAATACTTCCTGATCGGGCTTTGAAAGGAGGATTGTCGATTGTTTGTGCGGATATTATACCCGATAACAAAAGGAAGATGCAAAATAAAGTTGTTTTCATAATAATAGTTTTTCGATAAACATGTTGAAAGTAATTTTACAAAGTAAGAAAAATATCCATGAACTGATACACTTCTGCCCTGTAACTTAACATAGATTAAACGTTTACGTAACCATCTTTTTTGTACCTTTGCGCCCGAAAATCAGTGTGATAATTTAAATATTAAAATATTATGAGTAAGAAAGCCCTTTTAATGATCCTCGATGGTTGGGGATTAGGTGACCAAAAGAAAGACGACGTAATCTTCAACACTCCCACTCCTTATTGGGATTATCTGATGAGTACTTATCCTCACTCTCAACTTCAGGCAAGCGGTGAAAACGTAGGTTTGCCCGACGGACAGATGGGTAACTCGGAAGTAGGTCACTTGAATATCGGTGCCGGACGCGTGGTTTATCAGGACTTGGTGAAAATCAATCGTGCATGTGCGGACAACAGCATCATGAAAAATCCTGAAATCGTTTCTGCCTTCTCTTATGCAAAAGAAAACGGAAAGAATATTCACTTTATGGGGCTGACTTCTAACGGTGGTGTACACAGCTCACTCGTTCATCTCTTCAAACTTTGCGATATCGCAAAAGAATATAACATCAACAATACATTTATCCACTGCTTCATGGATGGCCGTGATACTGACCCGAAGAGTGGTAAAGGCTTTATCGAAGAACTTTCTGCACACTGCGAGAAATCAGCAGGAAAGGTTGCTTCTATCATCGGCCGTTATTATGCAATGGACCGTGATAAACGTTGGGAACGTGTAAAAGAAGCATACGACCTGCTCGTAAACGGTGTAGGCAAGAAAGCTACCGATATGGTTCAGGCAATGCAGGAATCTTACGACGAAGGCGTGACAGATGAATTCATCAAACCGATTGTAAACGCTAACTGTGACGGAACAATCAAAGAGGGTGATGTAGTGATCTTCTTCAACTACCGTAATGACCGTGCCAAAGAGTTGACTGTCGTACTGACTCAACAAGATATGCCGGAAGCTGGCATGCATACTATCCCGGGGCTGCAATATTACTGTATGACTCCGTATGATGCATCTTTCAAGGGCGTTCATATCTTGTTCGACAAAGAAAACGTGTCCAACACATTGGGCGAATATCTTGCTTCCAAAGGCTTGAGCCAACTTCATATCGCTGAAACAGAAAAGTATGCTCACGTAACATTCTTCTTTAACGGTGGACGTGAAACTCCGTTCGATAAAGAAGAACGTATCCTTGTTCCTTCTCCAAAAGTTGCTACTTATGACTTGAAGCCGGAAATGAGCGCTTTTGAAGTAAAAGAGAAACTGGTAGCTGCCATCAACGAGAACAAATATGATTTCATTGTAGTGAATTTTGCTAACGGTGACATGGTTGGCCATACCGGTATTTACGAAGCAATCGAGAAAGCGGTTGTTGCTGTAGATGCTTGTGTGAAAGATGTAATCGAAGCCGCTAAAGCACAAGATTACGAAGCGATTATCATTGCCGATCATGGTAATGCTGACCATGCTTTGAACGAAGACGGTACTCCGAATACTGCTCACTCTTTGAACCCTGTTCCTTGTGTTTACGTGACAGAGAATAAGGCTGCGAAAGTAGAAGATGGTCGTTTGGCAGATGTTGCTCCGACTATTTTAAAGATTATGGGACTGGAAGTTCCGGCAGAAATGGACGGAAACGTTTTGATTAAGTAATTTAGATTTCTATAATTGGGAGGGCGGAGTTCTACTCCGCCCTTTTTGTCTCACATAAGGTTTAAAATGATACAAATAGGTGATGTAGTAGTGTCTCTTGATGTATTTCAGGAGAAGTTCCTTTGCGATTTGGGCGCTTGTAAGGGGGCCTGTTGCATTGAAGGTGATGCCGGTGCTCCGGTAGAGCTGGACGAGGTGATGGAGTTGGAAGAAGTTTTGCCAATTATTTGGGATGAACTGGCTCCGGAAGCACGTGCGGTGATTGAAAAGCAAGGAGTAGTATATACGGATGAGGAAGGTGATCTGGTGACTTCTATTGTTAATAATAAGGACTGTGTGTTTACCTGCTACGATGAGAAAGGCTGTTGCTACTGTGCTATTGAGAAGGCTTATCGGGAGAGGAAAACAGACTTCTATAAACCGGTGTCCTGTCATCTTTATCCTATCCGGATCGGCGATTACGGGCCCTATAAAGCGGTGAATTATAATCGTTGGGACGTATGTAAAGCAGCAGTTTTGCTGGGGAAAAAAGAGAATCTTCCCGTATATCAGTTTTTGAAAGAGCCTTTAATCCGTAAGTTCGGTGAAGAATGGTACAAAGAGCTGGTCACTGTTGCTGAAGAGCTGAAAAGGCAACAATATATTTAAATTCTCTTCCGGTTCTTGCGTATGCAATATAGCTGATAGAGCAAAATGCACAATGCGATTATGATTCCGCATGCCGGCATAACCCATGCTTCCGGATGGATAATAATCAAGAAGATACAAGTCGCGATCACGCAGGAAGTCAGTACAATAAGAAACAACCTGATCTTTGCAAATAACGGATTGGGCGCAGTAGTTTTCATTTTCATAGTTATGTTTTCTTTGCTTTTTATGCAAGATAGTGATTTTGTATGGAAAACGTTTCTGCTGTTAGGTTTTATTAAGAGATGGGCGGTTGAACGATTCGAACATGAAAGCCCCTTCAGACAAAAGAAAAACGCCGATCGAAGGATGTTCCTTCGCCATCGGCGTTTCCTCGTTGTAAGATGTGAGGTTGGTTTATAAAAACGTATTATTTAAATTATGCATCGATATTTGCATACGTTGCATTCTCTTCAATAAACTCGCGGCGTGGCCCTACATCTTCACCCATCAACATAGAGAAGATATAATCAGCTTCTGCGGCGTTGTCAATATTTACTTGTTTCAGCATACGGTTTTCAGGGTCCATAGTTGTTTCCCACAACTGCTGGGCGTTCATCTCACCCAAACCTTTGTAGCGTTGTGTATGAATCGCATTTTCTGAACCACCGCCGTAAGTGTCAATAAACTTTTGGCGTTGTGCATCTGTCCAGCAATACTCTTCTACTTTACCCTTTTTGCAGAGGTAGAGCGGGGGAGTAGCGATGTACAGATAACCGTTCTGGATAACCTGCGGCATATAACGGAAGAAGAACGTCATGATCAGTGTGTCGATGTGAGAACCATCGACGTCGGCATCGGTCATGATGATAATCTTGTGATAGCGCAGCTTCTGTATGTTTGCTTCCTTGCTGTCTTCATCAGTTCCGATAGTCACACCGAGAGCTGTGTAGATATTGCGGATTTCATCACTTTCCAAAGCCTTGTGATACATGGCTTTTTCTACGTTCAGAATCTTACCGCGTAATGGGAGGATCGCCTGGAACATACGGTTACGTCCCTGTTTGGCAGTACCACCTGCCGAGTCTCCCTCGACGAGGAACAATTCACATTTTGAAGGATCCTTATCCGAACAGTCGGCCAATTTGCCCGGCAGACCACCACCCGACATCGGCGACTTGCGTTGTACCATTTCACGGGCCTTTCTTGCAGCGTGACGTGCAGTAGCGGCAAGAATCACTTTGTCGACAATTGTTTTGGCTTCCTTCGGATGTTCTTCCAGATAATATGCTAATACTTCGCCCACTGCCTGGTCAACAGCACCCATCACTTCGTTGTTACCCAACTTCGTTTTAGTCTGTCCTTCAAACTGTGGTTCAGCTACTTTTACAGAAATAACGGCAGTCAAACCTTCACGGAAGTCATCTCCCGAAATTTCAACTTTCACCTTTTCCAGCATCTTGCTGTCTTCGGCGTATTTTTTCAACGTACGAGTCAACGCACGGCGGAAACCTGCCAAGTGCGTACCACCTTCAATGGTGTTGATATTGTTGACGTATGAGTGAACGTTTTCGGAGAATCCGGTATTGTACATGATAGCCACTTCAATAGGAATTCCCTGCTTTTCGGAGTTCAGATAGATCACATCGTTAATCAAGTGCTCGCGTGATGACTCGATAAAACGTACGAACTCTCTCAAACCTTCTTCTGAATAGAACTGTTCGCTCTTGAAACTTCCATCTTCGTTCACCACCCGACGGTCAGTCAGAGAGATGCGAAGACCGGCGTTCAGATAAGCCAATTCGCGCAGACGTGAAGCCAGAATCTTGTAGTCGTATACCGTTTCAGTAAAGATGGTACCATCCGGCCAGAATTGTTGGCGGGTTCCCGTAATGTCGGCTGTACCGACTTCCTTTACAGAATAAAGCGGTTTACCGATCTCGTATTCCTGCTGATAGATTTTGCCATTACGGAATACTTGTGTAGTCATGTGGGTAGACAGCGCGTTTACGCAGGACATACCTACACCGTGCAAACCTCCGGATACTTTGTAAGAACCCTTGTCGAATTTACCTCCGGCGTGCAATACGGTCATGGCTACTTCCAGTGCCGACTTCTTTTCTTTCTCGTGATAGTCAACCGGAATACCGCGTCCGTTGTCCTGTACTGTGATTGAATTGTCTTCGTTGATTGTTACTTCGATATGGTCGCAATAGCCGGCCAATGCTTCGTCGATAGAGTTGTCAACGATTTCGTATACCAAGTGGTGAAGTCCCTTGACGCTGATGTCACCAATGTACATCGCAGGGCGTTTTCTTACTGCTTCAAGACCTTCCAATACTTGGATACTATCCGCAGAATAAGACCCGTTATTGGGAGTGATTTGTTCTTCGCTCATAATTGCCTTTCTAACTTTAATAACAGAGCAAATATAGTGAAAATTGTCGACTTGACGAAGAATAATCAGTGAAAAATAAAGAATGCGGGCGGTTTCTCTGTATTCTTGATAGGCTTGATATTCAGTGGGTTATAAACAAGAAAGGCCGAACTTAAAAGTTCAGCCTGGATGCTATATAGAATTGTTAAATTCTTGTTATTAAGCGAGCTTGTTGATGTAAAGAGCCAACTTAGATTTCAGATTGTTAGCTTTGTTTTTGTGAATGATGTTCACCTTAGCCAACTTATCCAACATCTTTGTAATGTCTGGGTACATTGCAACTGCTTCTGCTTTATCAGTAGTTGCACGAAGCTTTCTAACAGCATTTCTCATGGTCTTGCCATAATATCTGTTGTGAAGTCTTCTTGTCTCTTCTTGTCTGATTCTTTTCAGTGATGATTTATGATTTGCCATCTCGACTAATCTATTTTTTAGTTCTTTATTCTTTTAACTTGTAGCCCGTGGGGGAATCGAACCCCCCTTTCAAGAATGAAAATCTTGCGTCCTAACCGATAGACGAACGGGCCATCCTGTTGTAGCATTTCTGCTTTTTGCTTTCTCGAATCTGTGTTTGTTTCTCGATTGCGGATGCAAAGGTAGGAACTTTTTTGAAACTGGCAAATGATTCATAGAAAAATTTTCAATGAATATGTGTTTTTTTCACAGATGTCTCTCTTTTTGGCTGATATTCAGTAAAATATATGGTTGTGATTTTTATATAAAAAAATCTCTCCTGTGAAAAACAGTAGGAAGCATGTTTTCTTACCACCTTATTATATATAGAGAAATAAAAAAGCTGCTTATTGGTAACTTCTTTTGTAACTAAATGATTCTTTAGGCGACTAACGGAACAAATACCGGAGACGATGAATGATAACAAAGAATTTATAGGCATACTGCTACAAAATAAGCGTATCATTTATAAGGTTTGTTTCATGTACGCACAAGATAAGGAAGTGGAAGCGATATTTAACGCCGTATGTCTCCGATTATTTTGTGTTTTTTTGTAGCTTTGCTTCGGATTGGAAACGAGATAAATATCGGTTATGCTGCAAAAAACGAAAGGAATAGTTCTTCATACATTGAAATACAATGATACATCTATCATTGTGGATATGTATACAGAGTTGTCCGGCAGGGCTTCTTTTCTTGTAACAGTGCCCCGTTCGCGGAAAGCGGCTGTGAAATCCGTACTTTTCCAGCCCTTGTCTTTTATTGAGCTCGAAGCCGACTATCGCCCCAACGCAACTCTCTATCGTGTGAAGGAAGCGAAATCTTTTTATCCTTTTTCTTCCATTCCATACGATCCGTATAAGTCTTCGATGGCACTTTTTCTGTCGGAGTTTCTTTACAGGGCTATCCGGGAGGAGGCGGAGAACCGTCCGTTATTTGCTTATCTGCAACATTCCATCATTTGGCTGGATGAGTGTGGAGACGGCTTTGCCAATTTCCATCTGGTGTTCCTGATGCGTCTTTCCCGTTTCCTGGGACTTTATCCGAATCTGGAGGATTATCATACCGGCGATTACTTTGATTTATTGAATGCCTGCTTCACTTCTATTCGTCCCCAGCTGCATTCTTCCTATATCAATCCCGAAGAGGCTGCCCGTCTCCGTCAACTGATGCGCATGAACTATGAGACAATGCATCTCTTTGGCATGAGCCGTGCGGAGCGTACCCGTTGCCTGACGATTATGAATGATTATTACCGCTTGCATCTGCCCGACTTCCCGGCATTGAAATCATTGGAGGTGTTGAAAGAACTGTTTGATTAATTAGTAACTTCTTGCGGGTTTGTATGCTGTTTCTGAAAATATATGTTACTTTTGTCCGTAGAGAACAAAAGAGAATGAACAAGCGAGAAACAATATGAAAAGATTCCTGTACCTGACGGTCTGTTTTCTTATCCTTGGGAAGTTTTATGGTTGTAACGGAGACGTGTTTGTCGACGACTTCCGTTCTTCCGATTCCGAACTGACGCTGGACGGGAACGGGGATGTTGCCACTATTCAATTTGCAGCTGCCAATTGGGATTGGATGTATATAGCCTTCGATTTTCCCATTCAATATAAAATATATGATGCGGACAATCGCCTGATAACAACAGACCAAGGTCCATCGCTGAATGGGTTTGGAAAGATTGTGTGCACCGGAGAGATGATTGATTTCACCATCGAACGCGTTCATCCCAAAGAAGTGAAGATAACGGTGGGCGAGAATGCCCTTTCCGCTCCTTTTCAATTCCAGCTCAGGGCGAGCAACGAGTATGAGTGGCAGGAAATACGCGTCGAGATTTCTCCGACAGACAGATATGTGATGGATAGCATCACTTATTCTTTGAATGCATATTCTTACAATCCGGAAAACAGGACAGAGAGGAAAGAAGGCGTCTCCTTTCATAACTTTACAGATGTTTTCTCTACATACACGTTTTCCCCTTTCGAGTCTTTTTACCATTTTATGAGATTCAAAAGCGATGTGCCCGAAGCTTTTCAACTACTGGGCGAAGCCGGTCTGACGGTGGAAATACCAAGCATGAAAGACGGATATTTAGGGATGAACGGCAAGCGGGCGCCGTTCATTTCTGCGCAACAAATGTTGCCTTGCTCCAGTACGGAGCAGGAAGAAGACATAATTCCTCCCCGGACTGCTCGAATCTATACCTTATGGATGGTGTATGATTGGTTGGAAACGCGGTATACCCTCTATGTTTCTCACCCCAAAACCAAGAAACAACGAATCGTAACCGGCACGTTGCATAGCGAAATGCCTGTAAAATATCACATAACACACAGGGATGTCTCTCTCAAAAACTAACCTTTCAACAACTAATATATCAATGATTGGAAATAGAAACGCCATACGGTTGCTGTGCCTCTTTTGCATCCTGGTACATCCGGCAATCAACGCAAATCTGGAAGCCCGGACAATCATCGGGCAACGGAACGACAGCGTCAGCCATCCCCTGATCCGCCATCAGCTTGGCTTCGACATCCGTCCGGGATATATCGTCTCCACCCATAGTTTTTTGCAAGGAGACAATGCGCAGCAAAAGAAAATCGACCAATCGCTTTCCTTCCATTTCAAGTACGCTTTCAGATTCAGCAAAGAATCCAACCTCGGCAGGCTCTTTCCCCATACCTATCAGGGTATTGGCATTTCCTACCATACTTTCTTTAGTCCCGCTGAATTGGGAAATCCCGTGTCGGTATACGCTTTTCAAGGGTCACGTATCGCGCAACTGTCCCCCCGTCTGTCGTTCGATTACGAATGGAACTTCGGGGCTTCTTTTGGCTGGAAGAAATATGATGAACTATCCAATCCGCAAAACGTGCTGATTGGCTCCAAGATCAATGCGTACATCAATTTCGGCTTTTTGCTGAACTGGCAAGTTCACAAGTACTGGAAACTGGCGGCAGGTGTAGATCTCACCCATTTTTCCAATGGAAACACGCATTATCCTAATGGCGGCCTTAATGTTATTGGAGGAAGAATCGGCATCGTACGTACTTTGGGCGTGGATGAGGGACCCGGTCCCATCACTTCCGGACGGCTCTTTATAAAACCTCACGTCAGCTATGACCTGGTGATCTACGGAGCCACCCGCAAAAGAGGACTGATTGGAGACGATGTGTCGAGTATGATTCCCGGTTCGTTTGGTGTGGCGGGCATCAATTTCGCCCCGATGTATAATTTCAACAACTATTTTCGGGCAGGGCTTTCTGCGGATGCGCAATATGATGAGAGTGCCAATCTTAAAGAGTATAGAGTGGGCGAGTATTACTCGGGCGATTTGAAGTTTCATCGTCCTCCTTTCCGCGAGCAGTTTTCCGTAGGTTTATCTCTTCGGGCAGAGCTGGTGATGCCTGTTTTCTCTATCAATGTCGGCGTCGGTCGGAACCTGATATACAGCGGTGATGATACAAAAGGGTTCTACCAAGTTCTGGCTCTCAAGACTTATGTCACCCGTCATTTGTTTCTACACGTGGGGTATCAGTTGAGCAAATTTAAAGACCCCAACAATCTGATGCTGGGGCTTGGATATAGATTCCATGATAAACGATGAAAGAGTATGATAAGGTATAGGGAGGGCTTAGCTGTTTATGCCTCTTCCACTTTCACCAGTTTCCAACCCTGAAATACCAATGCGATGCATTTCAATTCTGTCGTTCCCTTGTCATGCCTGATCCATTCGCTTGCCGCATACTGTTTCAGTTGCGTTTTTGCATCAGACAGTAGCTTTTTGATTTCAGCATCCGAAGCGTCCCGTTTGGCGTATTTCACTTCAATGCAGTAGCTGTATGCCATGTCGGGAAGCTGCATCAGGCGGGGGTGGAGGAAGATGTCGGCATATCCTTTGTTGCTTTCGTATTCGGGGCGTGCGATATAGTAACTATTTAGTCCCAGATAAGCGAGAATGAAAGCTTTCACGTGTGCTTCCCCCTCTATAAATTCACGGATGCTGCTTTGGTTGTTCAGGCGTTCGACGATATATTCGAAGTAAGGATTCCAATCACCTTCGTATGCCATTTCATACATCAGTATGTTTAGCTTTTCCACTTCCAAATTGAGACCGGAGCTATCTTTGTAGATGTCTATCATGTATCCATAGAGTTGCTCGCGCACCGTTTGGTTGGGGATGGAGAGTATATTCATCGGGCCTCTAGTGCCGTTGATGGTAAGCATACCATAATAATAGAGGAGACTCTTGAAGTATTCGGTTTTTATAATATTCTCGGCCGGGAAACTGTCGGCAATGATTCCGCTAGTGGCGCCCTTCTCTACTATTTCCTGTACGACACTTGCATTTTCTCCAAAAGTCTTGTCTACGCGGATAAGGTGGCGCAGTTTGTTATAGTCGGTACGGATGTTGGCATCGAGCATTGTGTTGGGTATGCGCATGTTTAGCAGATAGCGGTTCATGAAGTAGAGCACCATGTCCGAATTGTACATGGACGGTTCGTCCAGTGCTTCGGTGGAAAAGCAATAACTATCATACCACGGTTTCATGATTTCTATCAGTTCGTCTGTAGAGTGCGGTAGGTCCCGGCGTTCTTTGTAATAATCTATCAAATCGCGCACTTCGTATTCGTTGAAACCTATCATATTATTAAATATGGAGTTGCTGCTATAATTATCCGCAATGTTGAATCCGCTTGTCAGGTCGTCCATTGTCACAGGACTGACTCCCGTGAGGAAGATTCGCTCGATGACAGAGTTTGAATAATCCTTCACTACCTTGAGGAATCCGCGGAAGAATCCGTTGCCGTGGGTGATGCTGTGATAACGTTCATTGCCGTAATCTACCAGAATGTTATTGGCGAAGTTGTCATATTCGTCAAGGATAAGATATATTTTCAATCCTTTGCTTTTGGCGGACAAGCATAAGAATCCCAATATCTCGGCTGCGGTATCATATTTTTCCAGTTCTTCTGCGATATTTTTCCCTAATAGGTCACTATAATCTTTGGCAAAAGCACTCATCACCAGTTTACAATAGGTATTGAAAGTCTGTTTCAAAGTCTCCATATCGCTGGCTACACTGCTGAAGTTGAGCGTCAACACCAGATATTTGTTACGGTTGGGCGTGGGATGTTTGCCTATATATAATTCTCCGAAGCTTTCCTCGAACTTGTCTTTCTTGTTGATGTCGTAGTAAAGACCCAGCATGTTCAGGAAAAGACTCTTCCCGAAACGACGGGGACGGACAAAGAAAAAGAAACGGCTTATATTTTCTACTTTCTCTATATATTGGGTTTTATCTACATAATAATAACCATCACGGATGATAGACTCGAAGTCCGTCATCCCGTATGGTATTTTCTTGATTGCTGCCTCCATAATTGCCCTTTTTAATTATAGAGAACAAAGTTAGCTTATTTTCTTCTATCCGACAATCAAATAGAGACTTATTCCAGCGTTGGTTGTAAATTTGCCGAAGGGGAAAACTATTTCCCCTTCTTAGTTTCTATTGACTGTTCATCTCTTTCATCGCAGGATTGAGTATATATGTCTTGCAAATATAAAAAGTGATAAAAGAGGTGGACAACTAATGTGTAAATAACGTTGTTTTGAGTTTATCGGTTTCTTATATTAGCGATTATACCAAGATTTATGTCTCTATAAAAATAACCACCGGGCTCAAATACTATGCTTCCGTTATCATTAACCATGTAATAGCCATTAAAACTCTCATTCATACCAAAGTTACAATGGAGGTAAACGGAGTTTTCTTCATTAATGGCATATCCATCAACTAAAAAAGCGACTTTGTCTAGGTCACCTACGAAAACAGGATAAAGAGAAAGTAGGGATTTTTTTACAACTTCTAAATTCCAGCTTTGATCATTATCGCAAGTCAGTCCGCATTGAGAAGTATTTATTTGTCTTGAAATATTTCTTATTGGGGTTTTCACTGCAATAACAGAATTTACAATCTCGGTGGAAGGTCCAGTAGCAGTCCATTTATCATAATTATAACATTCTCCCCATACAGGATATGCACCAATTGTATTGTAGACATATTTTAGTAAAGTTGCGATCATTTTTTCATTGGATTGTGTCGCTTCTTTTTCCATGGTTAATATTTCCCAATTTATATTTATTCCGTCAATGTTTAAATAAGGTCTTAAATATGCCATAGCTTGGGCAATAGCAATAGAAGCTTGTCCTGTAGGATAGTTGCCATATAGAGCTCCTCCAGGTCTGTTAGGAGATATGCGTTCATAACGTTCTACGAAAGCTTGAGGCAATAGTTGGTTATATGGAGTAAATTGATGCCAGTTTGTTCTGCAAAATGGTACAATCATTACGCTTACTTCCCCAGGTATAGACTCTACTGGACGAGAACGTGTTGATGATGTATCTTTGTAGTTTTGAATTTTTTCCATTAAAATATTTTTGGCCATTTGCATCATTATGTTGGGCCCTAAAGAGACTTGATAAACCGAATCATTGAATGAAGGTATATATGCGAGTACTTTTTGGAATCTTTTATCTCCGGAAACAATAATTCTCCCATTCTTCGGACCGTTATTTATTTCTATTTCATAAATTAAGGGGAGTTTTTCACTTGATAAAGCTCTTGTTTTTTCAGAAGCGTGTAGCCTATATGTACTTTTTATACCAAATGCAGTATTATTATCTCTAGTTCGTGGTTCGGATGTTACAGATTCGTGAAACGTTTTGGCAATTGTAAGTGCCTCACTTTCTGACAAATCATAAAGACTACTATTAGTTTCTATATTAATCTCTTTGTCTAGTTCCTCTGTACATGCTGAAATTGATACAGCAAAAATGATACATATAAATATGTTTTTTCTCATAATGTTTTTGTTTACTTAATTATTCAATTGCTGATAGAAAACATTGGATTTTTGCACCTTTTACAGATGCATTCGGATATTTTGATTTATACTTTTCAGTAAAGTCTAATACAATGATAATTGTATGGTCGTTTACTACGGCGAATCCGTGTTTAGATATGTTGTTGTTAAAGTTTAAGGTAAGGCTGTCTTTATCCCACTCGTAGGTTCCGGCCTTTTTATTATTGTCATAGTCGGATGAAGAATAATCAATTTCCACAGCTTTAGTATCTTTATCAAAAGAGTATAGTATTCCCGTTCGGTTCTTGGCAATTTCTTTTAATTCGCTCTCTATTATTTCTCGAATGTGCAGGTCACCACCATTTATCCAAGTGCTGGAGGAATCTCCTTTTTCTATGAACTTTCCGGAAAGGTAGTCGGAAATAACTTCAATCTCTGCAAAATTATCAGGATTTCTTAAGTCACGCAGATATATGGAAGTGTTTCCTACACTGTTTCCTGTGATTAGGATTGCCTTACTATCATTTTGAGGTTCAACTGTTGCTATTCGAGGATTTTCAGACTGTAATCCAAGCCCCATTTGGAATTTTTCTAAATCAGACAATATATATACAATTCTTTTTCTCCTGCTAAAATATGTATGGAGTTGCTACTTAATTCAATGGGTTCACAATTTAGTTTGTCTTCGTTTGAGCAGCTAATTGTAAATATACAGAATATCAGAAATAACAGTTTCACTTGTCTATCTACTTTTGTATCGATCAAAATGTAAGCCCTCCTAATTGAATTATTTCATTATCCTTCCAGACATAATTAACTTTTACTTCTGTGATACCGGCATCAGGATATCGTTGCTGATATTCTGATGTTTTGTCACTCTGTAGAATATATCCGTGTGACATTCCTGTAGCAAATTTGAAGCCGAATTTCTCTGTTTTATCGTCATACATTAGGGTTAAAGAGGTAATGTTCCATTCGTATGTACCTTCTTTGAATATCCCCGAATCAGTTTTCATTGTGAACTTTTTGGTTTCTTGATTGAATGTATAAGTGGCACCGATGAATGGCTTTTCTTTTTCTCGTAACTCAATTTCTATCTCTGGAGGGATTCTTAGATCTATTGCTTTTATTATTATTCCCGGAGAACCAGGATGACCTTCGAGCGGAATTCCCCAATTGATAATTTCCGAGCTGTTGAAGTATATTACATATACGTAGATCTCACATACTATCTTATTATTGTCAGTATCAATAAGTCGTATCATGGTGCTCCCACTTTTGTATGTAGCGATGCATACGCCCATTTCGTCAAGAGTTGCAGTTGCAATTTCTTGATTTTCTGATTCTAACTTATAGTTGTGCTCTGTTAAGTCTGTTTCTATGATGACATGCCTTGTGTCTCCTTCCCATATAGAAACTGATTCCTTTTCAACTTCGTATGGTTGTTCTTCAGAGCAACCATACGAAGATGCCAGTAATAATACGAATAGTAAAAATCTATCAATTCTCATACTTTTAAATGTTTGTTGCAAATATATGCTAATATGGGTGATAATCCCTTTGTTTTACTGGCTAATAAAGTCTTTATTGCTTATTCCACGTGGACTTCTACGATCGTAAAGATATTGTTTGAACGGATATAAAGGTCAAATGTTCCATAAGGTCCGTTGACAATGTCAGGTGCTTTAGTTAGGGTTATTCTTAATTTGTTATTGGCATATGTTACATTTAATCCTTTTATACCTGCGCTATGTTCTTTCAAGAAAAACTCAATATCTTGGGGTAATGCTAATTCAACCGTTTCACCTATGCGGTAAAGGCTTCCAATATTATACCTATATGCAGGCAGTCCATTATTGTTAGGGAAAACAGATATATATTTTACAATTGCACCGATATTCATGTCACTATTTACTATTTTAGATACAACATAGGCTTGATAATAACTTGTTTCTACTTGAATAGCGTAATTGCCTGACGGAAAATCTATCAGTGTATTTTTATTAAAAATCTGATAAATATGCCCGGGTGTAACCGCCACTTCGTGTGTGAGGTTGGTTAACGAGGGCAGAATATTTGCTCCAACTCCTGCGCCATTTCCTACGTCAGAAATGAAATTTTTAGATGTGATAAAATTATTGGCTTCATTGATGTAAACATTTGATTCACCTAAATAGGTTTTTCCATTATGCTCATTAAGCATATTGAGTGTGATGGTGTCTGCCGGATCATCTGGTGTGTCATCATCACTACAATTAACGAAACACATAGTACAAAGGGATAATAAGAAAATCCCAACTATTTTCTTTGTATTCATTTTTTTAATTTCTTAATTTATCAGGAACTTAGTTTGACTTGTTGCTTAGAAATATTTTATCGATATAATAGTCAATACTCTTTGAAGTATTGCGGAATAATAGTTGAAGCTTGTATTTCCCTTTAGGATATTCTTCTTGAGAAGGTAAAAAGAACCTTATTTTGGCGCTTTCATGAGAAGGTATTAAATATCCAAGATCATTTTTTACATAATTATCCGGATAAACTAAAGGAATCCATGAATTATTACTTTCTCTATAGTGCAAGAAAGTATTGCTAATATAGATAATTGTATCGTTTGTATTATTAGTAATTTCTGTTTTCAAGAATCCGTCTTTTGAGCAGGGGGCTTTTAATAAAAAGCGCACTTTTATATTCTCATTTTCTCTTGTAATAAATTCTTCCCCCTGCATTTGTTTTTCTTCTACAATCGTTTCTCCTGGCTCGATGGAATTAATGAAATGTGATATATCCATTTTATATGAATTAAGAGAGTCGATACTATTTTCATATTCAAGGTTTACAGTGCTTTTAGAATTGCCTGTTTTATTATGACAACTGATTAGCATGAATAAAACAATTCCATTGGTTAGCAAAATCGATATTAATTTGAGCATAAGTTAAGTATGAAATGGATTGGATAAGTTACTTATCCAATCCATTGGTAATTATTAGTTGAAATGAGCATTTAGTTTTGATGCTATATTATCAACCTTAACAAATATAGATGTGAAAGCTGTGCTTCCTTTATGTATACCTATTACTTTTTTACTATCTGTAAGATATACTGGTCCCCCGCTATCTCCGAACGCACTTAAATATGTAGCTTCACCCATATCTGTATAGTATATTCCATCGGCATTTACATTTGCATTGGTACTTGTAATATAACCTTCAGATTGAGCTATAGTCTCTCCTAACTTGGTTACATTATCTCCTGCCCAAATATTATATTCTTCTCCAGTAAGATTTCCATTATTGGGAACGATGGAGAAATTAGTTATACTAATGAATGCTGCATCAACGGAACCACCTTGGATTGAAAAGTCACAATTACCGATTAGTGTGTTATTATAATATGCCGGGTCACCCGTGTTATAAGCATGTCCTGCAGTAACAAAACCGTCAGTGTTAAATCTAGTAGCTCTATATCCCATTGACGCAGTGCCTTTAGGTGTGCCTATAGAACTTCCTGGCGATAATGAGTGGTTTTGAAATTCTCTTGTGCATTGTTTAAATACAATTCCTGAAAAGTTCACTACTTCTGATTTAAACTCTTTTATTTCCATTTCATTAGATTTGTCAAGTTCTACCACGACACAGTTCTCAAAATCATTCAGATAATAGTATCTTATATTCTTGGCAATTTGAGAATCTTTATTACTGCTAATAAATGAAGTTATTTTGGTTAGAACATTATTCAGCTCCGTATAAGAATAATTGCCTTGTGTATATATGACATCATTCTCACCTATTAACCTTATAAGAGTGGCTTTGGTACTTTCTATTTCTCCTTTAAGAAAAACAACAAGTTTACCATCCCCGTTAATATAACTTCCCCCATAATAGTCCGGATAGTCACTAGTACTTAATGAACGAGTTTTTGTCATTCCAAATGATTCTAATAATCTTATACCAGCCTCACGAGCTTTTTCATTGTTTCTTTTTACAATGTTTGGCTGTTCGTTGTTTTCTCTTTGAAGTACATCGTCTGAAGAACATGATGATACGACTAATCCGAAAAACAGCAGAATGGTCAAAGGTAACAATAATTTTTTCATAAGCGGATAATTTGAATTAATAAATGATACGTATTTTACCTCTTCCTTAAAAGGATTGTCTTTTTTATTGGTGAATATCTATTAATGCTCTTCATTACAAACCGAATATTCTATATCGTTGATATAAAGTCGTCATTGAAACTGATTTTACAGGTATGCTGTTTACCCAATCTAAGATTCCGTATGCATCAAGAATATAATCATCGTCGTAGTATGCAAAACAATATAACGATGTCGGGTTGTAGATATACCAAATATTGGTGTTTGTGTTTTTAAACTTGTACATTCCAGCCTCATCTACATCGTTTATTGAAAATGATAATGTGGTTTGTAGGATAGGATTTATTACTTTATTCGGATTGGCTTTGATAGCTAGTTTATAATATTTGCTCTTTTCATTTTTAATAGCATTACTTTTTTCGGTAAAGGTTGCGGCAACACTGTTCGCTTTTAATTTTACATCGGATTGACTTGCAGCACTTGAGTTTGAGAAAATGAGCTTATCTCCTTGTCTTGTATTTAGCACAGGTACAATATCATATAATTTCTCTCCCGAGCTACTTTTGCGGACGTATACTTTCATTATTTCTATATACGGTTCTTCAAGTTGTTCTTGGTGCTGAAAATCCATGTGGGTGTCGTTATATCTTTGCTTAAAGTTTTCTTCCAAAATAAAATCCGATATTGGATAGAGCCCACCATCTTGAATGTCAATCATTGTATGTGTTCTTGAATCATTTAATGATTGAAGCCAACTCGTTAAATTAATGGATGTACTTTTAACGTCATAAGGAGGTGTTGCAACATTATAACCATAAGCACCGCCCAATGTTTTGATAGATACATGTAATTCGGAAAAAGATTTAGTCTCTGTAGAAGAATTGCCATCTTTTGTTCCAACAGAAAAATCTCCTGAAACAGAGTCCTTGTTCCATGAATAAGTTGCGTTTATTGATTTATCCATGTCGCGCTCTTTACTATTGAAATCTGTACTTTGTGTGTCAAGACCATAGTATAAAGCCGATGCCCGCCCACCTGTATAATAGCTTGTTAAGACAAATTCTCCGTAACTTTGAATTAATTCTACCATGGATGAATTATAAAGGGCATCTACAAATAATTCGTCCAAATAATCTGCCGAAATTCTTCTCAATGCACTAGGTGCTGTTTGTAAGGATATCATTCCATTAATAACTTCAACACTAAGTTCTCCGTGTACTGCTTGTTCGGAATTACTTGTGTTATGCTTGAAAATATCGGTTACAGTTTTCTTTCTTCCCAGTTTGAACGGACCAATATTTAGTGAGAATCCGGATTTGACAGTTTTAGTAAACGATGAAGTTGTTTCTAAGCGTTCGAAGCTGGCGTATGACATGGCTTCTGTTGACGTTGTCCTTAACTCTTTGGCAATTATATATGAAGGATATCTTTCAAGTAGCTTTTCCATATTAACAATTGGAAATCTCGCATTTGAAAAGTCCCCGATAATTGATGTTCCGTTTTCTATGGCATAAGAATTTCCAAGAAAATCAGTAGCATCGGTAAATGATGTCCTAGTACTGGGTCTGGGTGCTATCTTTTTAGACCAAACTTTTGGTAGATTCGGGTCACGTTCTTGCAAGATGATTTCTGATGTTGAATCATCCTGATTGTTTAGCGAAGCAGAATCACTTATTTCGTCTTCATTGTTACATGATGCTATAACAAACAATATGATACATGAAAATATAGTAAATTTTCTCATATAGGTCTATTTTTTTAATATGATTGGTGATGATTGACTTGCATTTCTGGTGTTCACTCTTCTTTTTACACTTTGTTGAGTATCCAAGTTTGTCTCTTCTAAATCAACATCGGATATTTCATCTACATGAATCCTTCCGCTCCAACGTCCAGGCAATTTGGCTATTCTAGCATCTTTATCTTTTTCTTTATATTCAATTGTGGCAACATAGTCTACTGATACATCATACTCTTTAAAATAATAGGTCACCGTGAGTTTTGTACGTGGAGAAACTTTGACAGGTTCTATATGCTTTAATGTATTTTCCATTACTCTGCGTACATTGGGCTGGTATTTTGTATCAATTGGTATACTTGCATTAGGAACAAGATCTATTTCTCCTAATGTAACTGTAGGGCGTGCAAATAGCATATCTGAAGCTGGAACCTTAAATGCTATTCCCTTTTCTTCTTTAAAATAGGAGTCCTCTTGTATAGCCTTTTCAAATACGAGGTTCTCTCGTATAAATTGGGATGAAGAGTTTGTTATGGCTCGTTTGATAGAGACATTCTCCCTTTGGGTCACAGTTGCGGAATATGGATTGATAAATTCTAGGCTTTTCAGTGTGAATACAGCATCAGGGGTGATAGTAAATTCCTGTTGGGCTCTTTGTGTATATTGGCTGAAACCAACATTATTAGCTTGTATATCTACCACATAATTGAATACATCCCACCATGAACCACTACTTCCTTGGCCAAGATATAGCTCATTTTGAAGGACATAAGTTCCTGGATTATTAGTAGCAGGTATAATGTCCCAGGAATCCATGGCTCCTGTAGTGGAATTACTGCTCATTGCAAGTAATATTTTTGATTCCGGATTACTAGTGTAATGTCCTACAGCTAGACGAGTTTTCGAGTAGTTTGAATAAATTAAATAGGGTATGCCGGTAATTGATGAGGGAATTTGGACATAGAATTTACCATAAGAGCCAGGATTATATCCCTCATAGGTCACTCTCTGTCCCCAACCAGTACATGATAAATATCCACCTCCAGTGCTAAGTGTGAAGGGTAACTCTCTAATAGCCCACATATTTTCTGAAAAATATTGGCTATAGTTACTTGAAGCTACTGATCGTGTCTTCGCTTTCTTTAGTTCATCTATCCTTTCTTTTAATGCTTTTAGCTCATCTGTCATTTCAGACAATTCATAACTTTCTAATTGAAGGCTATCCGATTCCAATCCTGATAAGTTCAGTTTTTCTGTAGATGACTGGATCTCATTTTCAATCTCACTTTCGCAAGAGTACAATAACAAGGTGATGCAAGGCAGCACCAATAAGAATCTAAAAATGTTTCCCATAATTATTAGTTTTATAGGGTTTATAAAGTTTGATATTTTTATTATTTATCGTTGATTATTCGATTTCAAACTCTCCAATGAAAGTTATGTCTTTTTCTATGTAGAGAAGTTCATAATGACCGACTCTGTAGCCTTTCAAATCAATCTTATAAGTTTTTTGCTCATTAGGAGTTAATATCACATCTTGGAAGATAATATTTCCCAGTTGATCTTTTACTTGGAAAGTAACTTGATCGTCGATGTCTTCAAGAAAACGAACTTCAATAGAGTTTTCGTCTTGGGTAGCTTCTATTGGGATAGAATTTGGTGTTTTTTGGCATTTATGCCATCTTATAATTTTAGTTCTTTGTGTTGATAGATTATTGGCTTCTATTATCATGAATGGAATGCCAATTAATAATAGTAAAATGCTTAGTTTTCTCATATCTTTGATTGTTTTTTGCAAATTTATGGAGATATGAGGGGGAATGCAAATAAAAGAAGTTTTTCAGCGTGGACAAACAGTGCTTGATAATCAGTCGCTTATGATGTTTTGCGTGGACATCCTTTTATGTTGCTGATTATTTCTTCCTAAGAAGAGGATATTAGTGCATGTTTTCAATTAAATAATCATACAATGTAGCATTATTATCTGGTAATATTATATTCAGTTTTTGTCTAAGTCTGAGTCTTTTTTTTCTTACTGAGTCGACTGTAATGTTTAGTAACTTTGCTTCTGTGTTAGTGTCAAACCCTGATATATATAAACAGCAATACCAAAAGTCTTGCTCTGGTAAATCTGGGCATCGACTATATATGTATTTACGTAAATTCGGATAAATATATGTTATTTCATCTGCAATGAGTTTCCATTGCTTGTCTGTTATTAATGGCTTGTTATTTCTGGGCTTATTTTGGTTGGCTAGGTGTATTAGTTCTTTATGTAAAGGTGAATTCTCTAGAATTTTATTTTGCAATTGTTTATAGTTGGTGGTTAGGAGACTTATTTCTTCCTGCATTTCCTCATAGCTCTCATTTTTCTCCTTAAATGTATCTAACAATCTTTTTTTCTTTTCCAGTTCTAAAGAAACATAAAGCAAATCTGTCTTTATTCGGTTCAACTCTTCTTGTTGTCTTTGGATTTTCTCTTTTGCTTTCTTTCGATATAGTAGATATCCTATTATTATTAATAATAGGATTCCAATGCATATAACTAAAACTATAATGTAGCTTTGCTGTTTAATTTTTAATCTATCTACTTCTTTGCTGATCTTTAAATGATTATATTTAGACTCTATGTTCAATATCTTAGATTGGTTATCAGCATATATGATTGAATCAGTTATTTCGACGTATTCTTTCAGATTAGTAAGAGCTTCTTTATAATTCTTTTCTTCATTATAGATTTGGTAGTATAAATATTTAATGCTGTATGTATACTTTGGATTATCTTGTGGTATTTTGGATAGTAGCTCTTGTGCTTTGTTAATAGCCCCCGATGCAATATATAAGTCTATCAGTGCCATATAATCGGGCATTGTTTCTCTTCCTACCAATGCTTTGAGAAAGTATTCTTCAGCTTTATCATATTTATTTTGCATTGCATAAATATTCCCTAAGGCATTGTCTATTGATGCAGTGACTTCGATATTTTTAGTATTACGTGCTACAGAATCAGCTATAGTTAGAATTTTTAAAGCGCGTGATAACGAGTCTATGCATGCATATTCGCGTCCTACATCTCTTAATGCGCAAGCATAGCTATCTGTATTATTTTCTTTTTTGAAGCATTCGGCAGCAGCCTTATATCTTTTGATAGCTTCTGTCCGCATGAATTTCTCTCCATATAAATCGCCTATATAGCTATATGTATATCCGGTGAGGTTATTAAGCTTATTCTTTTCTGCAATGTCCAGTGCATTGGTATAAATAGACATTGCTTTATCATAATCTCCATCAGCAAAATAGGATCGACCTAAATAAATCAAGATTTGCACTTGTTCGTCAGGGCTACCATGTGAGGAATACCAGTCATAGGCTCTTTCTAATTGGTAAGTTGGTAGGATGCTATTAAAAATTTCGTCTGTAATCTTTCCTGATAACATACACCAGCGTGCAAAGGTTTTGTTGTCTAGTTTTTCAGGAGATGATATACCTTTTAGTAGGTTGGATGCACTGTCAGGATTTATGGCAATGGCCTTTCCTACTTCATTTAGTAGTCTGTCAGATACGGATTGTTGTTTGTTGCATCCTGATAGCACTAATATAGATGTTATAATTATAGCAATACTCTTTCTCATTTGTCTGTCGTGGTTTAGTTTCATTGTAAAAGTAATCTTTATTTTCTATATTATGCTCTTTTATAGGGAGATTATTTTAGTTCGGGGAAATAATAATTAGTACTGTCTATATCATACATTAAATTAATTTCAAATCTGCTTTTACTTTATTAAGTTCATGTGATCTAATTTGATTATTTCCCAGCTATTAATAGACTCTTTCTTATTTATAGTGAGAAAAGTTCCTTTCTATTAATACCTAAATTACTTTACTATAATTCTAAACTTGTTTTTCATTAATCGCAATCTATAATTGCAAGTTGCAATTATATAAATGAAGCTTTTGATTTTATAAATGAAAGCTTTGTTTATAAAAACAAAAGCTTCATTTAGAGATTGCCTTTAATGTTAGTAATCTTTTCTATTAGTGAAAAGGAAGTTTGGCATCAATAGAGAATAAGTTTATATCTAATAGATTGGAATCAGTCTATTAATCAAAATTCGGCAGAAAGGTATAGTGAATCGGGTGAAACCTATGTGAAAGGCAGCCCTTCACCCGAAATCCCTTTATTCATTGATGTTTCAGAGTGGTGAAGGAGGTGAATGTCATGTTTAAAGAAAAGTTGCAGATGTGTGTAAGATAAAACATCTTGCACGCATCTGCAACGGTATCTTGCACAGGTTTATACTGCTATTAATCAAATAGATAAACTCTGGTTAGTGTAAGATGCAAGATAAAATCGAACACTAAAAGGTTCTGTGGAAGTTCCGGAAGTTATCCCAAAAGCTCTTTTACTTTTGCGGAAATGGCACGTCCTTCTGCAAGTCCTGCCAGCTTCTTGGAGGCAACTCCCATGACCTTACCCATGTCTTTACCGCTCGTAGCACCTGTCTCTGCGATGATTTCCTTCAAAGCAGCTTCCAGTTCTTCGGCACTCATCTGTTTCGGCAGGTATTTTTCCATAACGGCTACCTGACCCAATTCTACGTCAGCCAAGTCCTGGCGACCCTGTCCGATATAGATTTCAGCAGAATCTTTTCCTTGTTTTACAAGTTTCTGGATAATCTTCAAAGCGGCATCATCTGTCAATATATCGTTAGCTCCCGGAGCTGTCTTAGCTTCGAGGAAGAACTTCTTTATATTTCTCAAAGTTTCGAGGGCTACTTTATCTTTCGCCTTCATTGCGTTTTTAATGTCTTCGCTGACTTGATCGAATAAATCCATACTATTATAATTATAAATTGAAGATTAAAAATTAGATCTGAAGCCTGATGCTGTGGGACTATAATTTTCGTTCTTAAACTCTTTGTTTAGAATGTAATTACGCCGTTATCATCCGTAGCTTCTTCTGTTGCCACTTCTTCTTCCAATGCAGCTTTTGTCCGGATTTTAGTAAGAGTCGTCTTATCACGCATGTACGTGGGAGAATCTTCTACCATGGCGATGATATCGTCGTTGTCCAAATCTTCCGTGTTGAAAAGATAGATGTGACGGCGTTTGCGGAGGCTCTTGCTTCCGATATTGCTGGCACTTTCTCCGTATGCCTTGCGGATACGTTCTTTGTTCTTCTCTTTCTCTTCTTCCAGTTGCAGTTGGCGTTCTTCCTCTTCCTGGCTGCGTGCAGCGTGCAGGCTGTCCATTCCGGGGACGTCTTCTACACCGAATCCGGTTGCCAGTACGGTGATCTTTACTTTTGTATCCAGTGAGTTGTCGATGGCAACACCCCAGATCACTTCCACTCCTTCGCGGAATTTGCTCATGAACTCGTGTATCTCGTTCATCTCCTCCATCATCAACTCGGATGACGGGCAGAAAGAAACGTTCAACATAACCTTCTTGGCATTGAAAATATCGTTGTTGTTGAGCAACGGAGAATGCAGGGCATCGTCGATTGCTTTCGTCACACGATTTTCTCCTTCGCCGAATCCGGTACTCATGATCGCTACTCCGCCATCTTTCAGGATGGTTTTCACATCGGCAAAGTCGAGGTTGACCGTACCACGCATGGTGATAATCTCGGCAATACTCTTGGCAGCGATGGAAAGAGTGTCATCGGCTTTGCCGAAGGCATTCATAAAGGTAAGGTCGGCGTATATTTCGCGCAGGCGTTCGTTGTTGATAACCAATAGGGCATCAACGTGCTGGGCGATACGTTCGACGCCGTCCAGTGCCTGGATGATTTTCTTTTCTCCCTCGAAGATAAAGGGGATGGTGACGATACCGACAGTCAGAATATCCATTTCCTTCGCAATGCGGGCGATGACCGGGGCAGCTCCTGTTCCGGTTCCTCCTCCCATTCCGGCGGTGATGAATACCATCTTGGTGCCGTCGTTCAGTTGTGCCTTGATATCTTCTATACTTTCTTCAGCGGCGTCGCGTGCCCGTTCGGGACGGTTGCCGGCTCCAAGCCCTTGCGTGATGCTACGGCCCAGTTGCAGTTTCACCGGGACAGGTGATTCGGCCAATGCCTGGTTGTCCGTGTTGCAAAGAACGAACGTTACATCATGGATGCCTTCCCGGTACATGTGGTTTACAGCGTTACCACCACCACCACCTACACCAATCACTTTGATGATTTTCGGTGAATCTGTCGGGAAATCGAATTGTACTATCTCGTCCATAATAATATGATTTCTGATTTATGATTTCTGGTTTCTGAACTCTGATTTTTGAATCTTGATTTATAAGTTATGATTTATGATATAGCGCGCAGCCAACTCATAAATCATAATTCATAAATCATAACTCACTTCATATCGTCGTCGGAGAAGATTTCTTTCGTCAACGAGTCGATCTTGCGCTGAATCCAGCTCGGACCGGCTTCTCTTTTCCGTCTTTCCTTCTCTTCCTTTTCCTTTTGCTTGCGAAGTTTTTCCGCTTCTTTGGCAGCTAACTTGGCTTCACGCTCTTCTTCCTCTTTCTTGAGGCGGGCGAGGCGGGCCTGTTCCTTCAGCTCCTGGTCGTCTTCAAATATGTCTGCGGTCCTATGCACTTCCGGCTCCGGTTTGGAGACTGGCGGTACAGGAGCAGCAGCTTGCGGGGCGGTTTCAGTCAGGCAACAGTTTTGGTTCCCTTCAAACAGTAGACCGAACAATGTGTTCTGTGAACCGTCTTTTTTTAGTATATTGTTGGGGGCATGGACCGTATTGCGTGGAAGTTTCGCCATCCGTATCTTTTCTATCTTGCTGCGTTTGCGCAAGGTTTCGTCCAAGTTCTTCAGGTTGGCGGCTCCTCCTGTTAGGATAAGTCCTGCCAGCAGTTTGTCTTCGTAGCCGGATAGCTGAATCTGGTTCCATACGTTGGCAACGATTTCTTCGGCACGGGCTTCGATGATATTATTAAGGTCTGCCACTTTGATGATACGGTTGTCATCCTCCAGTTTGCAGGTAGCTTCTTCCTCTTGTTCGGGATCTTCTTCGTAGAGGGCGTCACCATAGGCTTTTTTCAGGCGTTCGGCTTCTTCTTCCTCCATTTGCAGGGTGGTGATGTCACGCGTGATGCTGTTGCCTCCCAAAGGTAATACGGTGAGGAAGCGGAGAATGTTATTCTTATATACAGAGATGGTAGTCGTATCTGCTCCGAAGTCGATCAGTGCACAACCCGAACGGCGTTCGCTTTCTGTCAGTACGGCATTGGCTGTTACTAGCGGGGCGATCAGTTGGTCGGCAATGTCGATTTTTGCCTGCTGGAAGCAATGCTCCAGATTCTTGCGTACGGAAGCACGGGCAACGATGTTGAGGAAACGTCCTTCGATGTGGCTTCCTACCAGACCTACCGGGTTGGCTTGCAGATTATTGCCCACCTTGTATTCTTGCGGAGCTACGTCCAGTATATCCATATCAACCACCGGGATGGCAATGTTCTCATCACCGATAGCGCTTACAAGTTCTTCGGATATGATGGCTTCTTCTTCCAGGTCGCGGCTTACTACATTGCGGACTGTGCGGAGTGATTGTCCGCCGATGCCTACATATACCTTGGCAATTGAGTTTTTCAACTCACCTTCCAGTCTGTTGATGATCGAGGTCAGGCTTTGCGCTGTTTTGTCCAGATTGAAAATAACTCCTTTACGAATAAACGTAGAAGAGTCTTCCTGGGCATACGCTAATACCTGCATACTTCCGTCACTGTTCTTTCTTCCGGCCACACCGGTTATCTTCGATGAACCAAGTTCAATAGCGGCGATAAATTCTGTTGTTGCCATATATATTTATTTACGATTTTACGATTTACAATTTACGATTGAAAAAAGATTGTTCACTCCTCATCTGTCAACTATCAATTATCAACTATCATTTATTATCTATTCTCGTTTGGTGCAGATAATCTGGTTGTTGAATTCGAGATTGATACGCGAATATTTGTTCCAGCCTACCCGGTTGAGTCCTTTCTTGTAGAACTCCTTCAAACGTGCCAGTTTATCTTCAAAGTTTTCCAGTTTTCCGAGATAGACGAGATGGTCTCCCACACGCGGCACCAATTCGATGTTCTGGTCGGGCAACACATGAATCTGTTCTATCTGGGCGTCCCAGAATTTATTATTATGCAAAAATACACCAAACTTATATAAATCCTTCATTGCAAACGACTTTTCTACGTTTCCGGTGACAATTACCCGGTGAGCGACGCATTTTGCATCCGGTGGCATGACGGTTCCTTTGTTGTCAAGGTAGTAATTCTGACCGTTGGAGCTCATCACCCGAAGAATAGGGATACGTTGTGTCACTTCCACGCATACTTTGCCGCTGGGTGTTTTGTAACATTCGGCTTCGTCAATCAACGGATGTTTGCTTAGCTCCCGTTCCAGTGACTTGGTGGAGATGCGCTCCATCTTCTTCCCGATGGGGTAGATCCCTTTGTGCTGAAGGATACCTTTCAGCTCTTCTTTGGTGATGAAGCCGGCGTATGCGGTATCCTTGATAACCAATTCCATGTCACGGCAAGTCTGGTCGGCAGACTTGCGGTTGAATGCGGTGATAGCTACGGCGAGGTAGGCTATAAGCACCAGCATGACGATGGATAGAAGGATTCTCTTTACCATAGTTTTTTTATTAATGAAGAATTAAGAATGAAGAATGAAGAATTGCTGCGCATCAATACGCTGGATAGAGATTCTTCATTCTTCATTATTCATTCTTAATTTTTTTGTTTCTAATAGTTCCTTTATTTCAGGGACATAGTTGTCGATGTCTCCAGCCCCCAAAGTGATTAATACTTCAATGTTTTTATCTTTCAGAATGTTCAGTATATCTTCCTTTTTGCACATACTTTTTTCAATGCCCGGACGGAGATTGTCATAAATCAGTTTGCTGGTGACGCCCGGAATCGGTGCTTCACGTGCTGGATAGATGTCTACCAGAATCACTTCGTCGAGTAGCGACAGGCTATCGGCAAAATCTTGATAGAAGTCGCGGGTGCGGGTGTAGAGATGCGGCTGGAAGATGGCTGTGATCTTCTTGTCCTTGTAAAGTTCGCGCATAGACAACACGCTCTGTTTGATTTCAGAGGGGTGGTGGGCGTAGTCACTCAAAAAGACGATACGGTCGTTCTTGATCTTGAAGTCGAACCGGCGGTCTACTCCGCGGAAACTTGCCATGCCTCTTTTTATTTCTTCATCGGTCACCCCGTTAAGGTGTGCCAATGCCATGGCGGCTACGCCGTTTTCTATGTTGATGCTAACTGGAATTCCCAGTTGAATATCGTTGATACGGGTGTCCGGGGCAACAAAGTCGATGAATATTTCTCCGTTTCCGATGCGGATATTTTCTGCATGGAAGTCGCCTTCGTCACGTGAGTAAGTATAGACACGAACACCCGGCTGCACTTTGGGTTGCAGGGAGATGCCTTTGCGGATAATCAGTGCGCCACCCGGTTGGATAAGCGTGGTATAATGCTCGAAACTTTCCAGGTAGGCTTGTTCTGTGCCGTAGATGTCCAAATGATCGGGGTCGGTAGATGTAATTACGGTCATATAGGGCGACAGCCAGTGGAAAGAACGGTCGAACTCATCTGCTTCAATCACCGTGTAAGGGCTTGTTTGAGAGAGTAGCAGGTTGGTGCCGTAGTTCTTCGAGATTCCTCCGAGAAAAGCGGTACATTCCACGTGCGATTGATGGAGCAAATGGGCTGTCATTGTCGATGTGGTTGTTTTTCCGTGAGTACCTGCCACGCATAGACCTTTGCTCGAATGGGTAATTGTTCCCAATACTTGGGCGCGTTTCTGTATTTCGAATCCGTTGTTGCGGAAATAAACGATTTCTTCATGTTCCTGCGGAACGGCGGGCGTGTATATGACTAACGTGCTTTCTTTGTCTTTGCAGGCTTCGGGAATCAGGTCGACGTTTTCTTCATAATGTATTTGTGCACCTTCAGCGATCAGGGTTTCAGTCAATGGAGTAGGGGTACGGTCGTATCCGGCCACTATCTTTCCTTTGAAGAGGAAGTAGCGTACAAGTGCACTCATACCGATGCCGCCGGCACCTACGAAATAGACTGATTTTATCGTTTCTATATTCATTTCTTCTGTTTTTTATTTTAGTACGGATTACGTCGTTTGATCCCGGAGCTATACCGCTACTTCAACCTGTGTGTAATCCGATAATCTATTTATCTGTTTTTTGCTTCTGTTTATCAGCTCTTTGCTTCCGCCAGTTTGATAACCTCCTGTGCGATGATTCTCGCAGAATCGGGCAAAGCCAGCTTGGCGATATTCTCTGTCAGTTCTTTCAGTTTCTGTTCGTCATTGACGGTGGATAATGCTACATCCATCAAGGTTGTTTCCGCTTCACTATCTTTGACGTAGATAGCTGCCTGTTTGTTCACCAATGCTAAGGCATTCTTAGTCTGATGGTCTTCCGCTACGTTGGGCGAAGGCACTAAGATAACAGGTTTATGTAACAGGCAGAACTCTGAAATAGAACCTGCCCCTGCACGGGAAATCACAAGATCGGCTGCTGCGTATGCGGCTGCCATGTCTTTGATGAAATCCGTTACATATAGGTTCGGAAGTGTACCTGCAGCTTTCACGGCTTCTTTCACTTGCGGGTAGTAGTATTTGCCCGTTTGCCAGATGAATTGCACGTCCGTGTTTTCTTTGATGGTTGCCAGTCCGGCTGTCAGCGTATTGTTGATGGTACGTGCACCCAGACTGCCGCCTACAATCAGAATCGTTTTTTTGCCTGACTGTAAGTTGAAGGAGCGCAATGCTTCTTCTTTAGACGGCATATCCTTTGTCAGGTTTTGGCGGACAGGATTCCCCGTCATAATAATTTTGTCGGCAGGGAAAAACTTTTCCATTCCGTCATAAGCTACACAAATCACTTTTGCTTTCTGTGCCAGGAGCTTATTGGTCACTCCGGCATAAGAGTTTTGTTCCTGGATTAATGTCGGCACTCCCATCATTCCGGCAGTCTTCAATGTAGGTCCGCTTGCATATCCGCCTACGCCTACCGCCACTTGTGGGCGGAAGTCCTTGATAACTTTGCGTGCTTTCCACTGGCTGCGCATCAGTTTAATCAATACAGATACATTTTTCCATAAACGTTTGCGGTCGAATCCGGCAATCGGAAGCCCGATAATACGGTAGCCTGCATCGGGAACCCGTTGCATTTCCATACGTCCTTCAGCACCTACAAAGAGAATTTCTGCGTCGGGGCGTAGCTCTATTATAGCGTTTGCGATAGAGACGGCAGGAAAGATATGCCCTCCTGTTCCTCCACCACTGATAATAATTCTAAGTTCTTTTTTCATCCTAATTCTTTTTTCTATCCGCTGTTCAACGTTTTTCGTTCACCACTCACCGTTCATCACTTACCGTTTATCAATATCATGCTCATCTTCAAACTTGGCATCGCTGTTCAGAATCTGTGCTGTCGGTTCGGCGGCAGTCTGTGCCTCGGAACTTGCAGCTGCATCTGCCTCTAATTGCAGTTGGAGCTGTGCATCGTGCGCTTTTTGTTCTTCCAGATGGGCGGTATATCGGCTTACACTTAATATCATACCGATATAAGCGCAGTTGATTAACGTACTTGTACCTCCTTTGCTGACCAAAGGCAGGGGCTGGCCGGTGACGGGGAATAATCCGACGGCAACCATCATATTCAGTATTGCTTGCGACACCAGTAGCAACGCAATGCCCATAACGAGAAAGGCGGGGAAGGTTCGCTCGCATTTCTGGGCGATTCGTCCGGCTCGCATCAGCAGCCATAGATAGAGGAACACCACAAATATTCCTCCGATCAATCCCATTTCTTCAATCACAATCGCAAAGATAAAATCGGAGAATGCCTGACTAAGGAAGTCACGTTGTATCGAGTTTCCCGGACCTTTGCCGACTACATGGCTGGTAGCAATAGCGATGCGTGCATGCGCCACCTGTGCATCTTTGTCAATATCAAATTTGGCAGCCGGCACTTCCTCCTTCTCAAAGAAGCCGGAAACACGATTCTGCCACGTTTCGAAACGGTGAAGTCCCGGAGTGTTATGCAGTGTTTTAGCGGGAATAGCCATCAGTATACCTACGGCAACACCGCCCACAAGTGCCAATATTCCCAACATTCCGAATAGCTTTTTTGCTGACACCCGGCCGATAAACATCATCATGCATACTACTCCGAAAAGCAGCATGGCTGTCGAAAGGTTTTCCGGTGCGATAAGCAGGAATACCAGTCCGGTGAGGATCATGATATATTTGAAGGCGTTCGGGTTGGCTCCGTATTCGTCCTGCCTTTTGGACAGGATGAATGAGACGGCAATGATAACCGCCATCTTTGCCAATTCCGAAGGCTGGAACTGTAATCCCATAAAGGTCATCCAACGGGCTGCCCCGTTGACACGGTCCCCTGTGATGATACCCATCAGCGTGACAAATGCCAATAGAACCAGGGAAATCGGATACAAAAAGACCGGAAATACCTGGAACCATTTGTAGGGAACATTATGCAGAAACACTACTACCACAGCACCTACCATCAGGATGATGGAGTGTTGTGTAATCGGTCCCCAATGGTCGCCACTTTTGTAAGTCAGTGTCGACGCTGCCGAGAACACCTCGATAATAGAGATGAGGCAGAGACAGAGGAAGATAATCCAGATTACCTTGTCACCTTTGAATATGTTCTTTAATAAATCCAATCTTGTAGCAATTAAAAATTAATAATTAGAAATTAAAGGGCACGGACACATTCCTTAAACTGGTCGCCACGGTCTTCATAGCTCTTGAAGAGGTCGAAAGAGGCGCAGCAAGGGCTCAATAATACTGTTTCACCTTTCTTTGCCAGTTTGTAGGCAGCTTCTACGGCATCCTTCATTCCGGTTTGTACGTCTGCTACGGGCAGGCCGAAACGATCGAAGAATTCGTGAAGTTTTTCGTTGTGAAGTCCCAGGTATACCAGTGCCGAACACTTTTCGCGTACAAGGTCTTCAATTTCAGTATAGTCGTTGCCTTTATCTTTACCACCGAGGATCAACACCGTTTTGGTAGTCATGCTTTGCAGGGCATACCAGCAGGAGTTGACATTCGTTGCTTTAGAGTCGTTGATGAAATCAATTCCGCGGACACGTGCCACCTTTTCCAACCGATGCTCTACTCCCTTAAAGTCGGAGAGGGCTTTACGGATGTTTTCTTTGGCGATGCCGGCAAGGTTTGCCGAGATACCGGCGGCTAAAGAATTATATAAGTTATGTTGCCCTGTCAGAGCCAGTTCTTCCTGCTCCATGTTGAAGGCAATCGGTTCGGTGATTTTCACTTCGTGGTCTTCTACGTATGCGATAGCTCCGTCTTCTTTTACAGCGGCAAAAGGATAAAGGTGAGCTTTCAGACCATGTTTCGCCAGTTCTTGTCTGATGATCGGGTCGTCATTCCAGAAGATGAAAGCATCGTCCGGAGTTTGGTTTTGGGTAATGCGGAATTTAGCGTCGATGTAATTCTGCATACAGTGGTCGTAGCGATCAAGATGGTCCGGAGTGATGTTCATCAATACGGCGATGTTCGCACGGAAGTTATACATATTATCCAGCTGGAAAGAGCTAAGTTCGATAATATAATAGTCATGGTAATCTTCGGCTACCTGCAAAGCAAGACTTTTGCCGATGTTGCCTGCCAAACCTACGTTCAGACCTGCGCTTTTGAAAATGTGGTAGATCAGGGAAGTTGTTGTAGTCTTTCCGTTAGAACCTGTAATACAGATCATTTTGGCATCAGTATAGCGCCCGGCAAACTCAATCTCGGAGATCACCGGTGTGCCTTGAGCTTTCAGTTTCAGGATGATTGGGGCATCATTCGGGATACCGGGGCTTTTGATAACCTCGTCGGCATTCAGAATGAGCTCTTCGGTATGGTGTCCTTCTTCCCAGGCAATCTGATGGCTGTCGAGAAGTTCCTTATATTTGTCCTTGATGGCGGACATGTCCGAAACAAACGTCTCAAATCCTTTTACTTTTGCGAGTACGGCTGCACCTGCACCGCTTTCGCCAGCTCCTAAAATTACAATTCTTTTCATCTACAATAATGTGCCCTTGTTTTCTAATCGATTGATTTATCTATTAGCTGCGCACATCTTTTAAAAGTTAATAATCGGGTTAATGCTCTCTATATTTTTAATGAAGGCACGGATGACGCGGATTTCACGGTTTTAAGGGATAATGCAGTTAACACTGCGTTAATCTGTGTAATCCGTGCCTTCATTCTATCTTATTTTTAGCGTTATAATTGTTATTGCCGCCAATACAATCGTTACAATCCAGAAACGGACGGTAATCTTTGATTCGTGGAACAGCTGGTCGGGCTTGGTGAATTTCACCGTACATCCCGGCTCGATCAGACTCATTGAAGTACGGAAATGATCGTGAATCGGTGTGCGCTTGAACAAACGTTGTTTTACACCTTTCCGCTTTCCTGCCTTATAATAAGCCCGTTGCAGGATTACCGACAGATTCTCTACCAGGAATACACCGCAAAGAATCGGTATCAGCAACTCTTTGTGAATGATGATGGCGAACACTGCGATGATACCGCCAATGGTGAGGCTACCTGTGTCTCCCATAAATACTTGTGCCGGATAAGCATTGTACCATAAGAAACCGATAAGCGCACCGATGAAGGCACAGATATAGATTACCAGTTCTTCCGAACCCGGAATATACATGATGTTCAGATAGCCTGCGAATTCGATATGCGACGATACATACGCCAATATCCCCAGCGTTGCGCCGATAATGGCCGAGTTTCCGGCCGCCATTCCGTCCATACCGTCATTCAGGTTGGCACCGTTTGATACGGCGGTAACCACGATGATTGTGACGATGACGAACAAAATCCATCCGGCTGTTTGCGCATGCTCGCCCATGAAAGAAACCAAATCGGCATAATCAAGGTTATTGCTCTTGAAAAAAGGAATCGTTGTCTGGGTCGATTTCAAATCATTGGTTCCGTGTATCACTTCCATCTCCTGTCCCGGATTATGAACTTCGATATTCTCACGGATCACTACGTCCGGGCTTAGATACAGAGTCATTCCGACAATTAAACCCAAACCGACCTGACCGATAATCTTGAACTTGCCATGCAAACCTTCTTTGTCTTTTTTAAAGATCTTGATATAGTCGTCTGCGAAGCCGAGCGATCCCAACCATACGGTGGTTATCAGCATCAGTATCATATATATATTATGCAGTTTACCCAGCAACAGACAAGGAATCAGGATGGCTACGATGATGATAACACCTCCCATGCTCGGCACGCCTACTTTGTTGACGCCGAACGGGTCCGTTTTAGCATCACGCTGCGTTTCTGTGATTTGTTTCCTTTTGAGTAGGTTGATGAACTTGTCTCCCCAGATACTTGAAATAAGTAACGCGAGGATCACCGCCATCAAAGCACGGAATGAAGTATATCCGAACATTCCCGCTCCTGGAAAATTGAGCTTTTGCAGCCATTCAAATAGATAATATAACATAAATAATTTGCCAATTTATTGATGTGTTGCTATGTCGCTTCTGCCGGATGAATACCGGAGCCAGTCGGCATATTAGCACAATCTATTCATTATTTAAAAATTTCTTTGAGTACTTCTTTATCGTCAAAATGATGTTTTACTCCTTTTATCTCCTGGTAATTCTCGTGTCCTTTTCCGGCAACGAGAATCACATCTCCTTTTTCTGCCAGCATACAAGCCGTGCGAATTGCTTCTTTACGGTCGGCAATGCTTAGTGTTTTCTTCATATCCTCCGCATCCAGTCCGGCAAGCATATCGTTGATGATGTCTTGCGGCTCTTCGAAGCGCGGATTGTCTGAAGTGATGATGACGCGGTCGCTGGCTTTAGCAGCTTCCTTTGCCATGATGGGACGTTTGCCCTTATCACGGTTGCCGCCGGCACCCACCACTGTAATCACTTTTCCTTTTCCTTCAAGTACTCCATGTATGGCATTCAATACATTAATAAGAGCATCCGGAGTATGCGCATAATCTACAATCGCTGTAACTCCCTGTGGAGAACGGACCGCATCGAAACGTCCGGCTACCGGATGAAGCGTGCTAAGGGCCACAAGCACCTCTTCTTCTTTCTTGCCCAACAGAACGGCTGCCCCGAATACTGCCAGCAAATTGGAAGCATTGAACTTACCGATAAACTGAACTGCCAATTCATGGTTGTTGAAGTCGAGCAACATTCCTTCAAAATGAGACTCCAATACCCGCCCTTTAAAGTCACAAAGGCTTCTCAATGAATAAGTATAGACCTTAGAACGTGTGTTCTGTGTCATCACCAGTCCGTTCTTATCGTCCAGATTAGTCAGGCTGAATGCGCTTTTCGGCAGATCGTCAAAGAACTTCTTCTTTGCTTTCAGATAATTCTCTACTGTTTTATGATAGTCGAGATGGTCGCGGGTCAGATTGGTAAAGATCCCTCCTGCATACTTTAATCCGCTGATACGTTTCTGTGCAATGGAGTGTGAACTGACTTCCATGAAAACATATTTGCATCCTTCATCCGCCATTCGTCCCAATAGACGGTTCAACGTGATGGGATCGGGCGTGGTATGCTCTGTCGGGATCGGTTCATCGTCGATATAATTGCAAACGGTAGAAATCAATCCTACCTTATATCCGAAATAACGGAATGTATTATATAATAAGGTGGCGATTGTTGTTTTTCCGTTCGTTCCGGTAATACCAACCAATTCCATCTTGGAAGTGGGGTCGCCGTAGAAAGTAGTAGCAATCTTTCCTACTGCATCTTCACTGTCTTTGACTTGTATATAAGTGATCCCCGCAACAGGCTCTTCCGGCATATCCTCGCAGAGGATAGCAGTCGCTCCTTTCGCTATGGCAGCAGGTATGTAGGCGTGGCCGTCGGCTTGTGTGCCGCGCATTGCCATGAACAGTTGGCCGGCTTCCACTAGACGGGAGTCAATATTGACTCCGGTGATTTCTATGTCTGAATCTCCGGCTACCTCTACCGGTTGGATCGCTTTCAGTAACTCCTTTAATAACATCACTCTATTTAATTTTTAATCTTTAATTTTTACTTTAGCGTCAGCGTCACCGTCTGTCCCTTCTTTACGATGGTTCCATTGGCTATCGACTGGCTTTTCACTTTGCCTACCCCGACCAGATTGACTTTCAATCCTTTGCTTTCCAACAAGTAGACAGCATCTTTCGCTCCCATACCTATCACGCTCGGCACAAAGTTCTGCATATTGCTTCGGCTTTCAAGAACCACAGCTTGCGGAGCAACGTGCGTATTCCCCCACACTTCTTTTCCTGAATCGGCAACTTTACCTTGTATATTAATCTCCAGCTCCTCCAATACCCGTTGAGCTTCGCGCATCTCTCCGGCTTTTACATTCGGAATGACTACGGAATTGGTGTCAATCGCATTGGTAAGCGGCAACCGCAGGTCTTTGGCATACACTCTTTCTGCAATCTTGCTGAATACACTACCTGCCATCAAACCTCCCGAAGCCGGCAAGCCCGGTTTCTGGATAGAGACAATCATACTATATTTAGGTGCCTCTGACGGAAAATATCCGCAGAAACTAACCAGGTAATTCGTTCTTCCCGTTTTGTATCCGGCTGCCCCCTGTGAAATCTGCGCCGTTCCCGTTTTGCCTGAAACGTGGAACTGCTTACTCCCTGCAGGCTTGGCAAGTCCCTCACCAACCACTTTCCGCAGTATTTCACGAATTTGTGCCAAAGTCTTATCCGAACAAATCTTAGGATTGATAACCTCTGTCGGATATTCTTTCACGACTTCCCCGTCTTTCACGGCAGCTTTGACAAATTTCGGACGTACACTGACTCCATTGTTGGCTATTCCGTTGTAGAACGTCAGAATATTGATTGGTGGAACCTGTGTCTCATATCCGATACTCATCCACGGCAAAGTGGTCTTTGCAAAATAACGTTCTTTCGGACCACGGATATTCGGCTTCCCTTCTCCTGAAATCTGTAGGTGGAGCGGTTGGTCGATACTCATCCGTTTTAACCCGTCTACGAATTTCTGTGGATTGCTACCATAGAAATGATCTATAATATAAGAGGTACCGACGTTGGACGAAACTCCCAGAATTTCTGTAACAGTCAGCTTCCCATATCCTCCACGGTGCCAGTTGTGGTCTTTCATGACACGTCCGTACATCGGCATCTGTCCGTTGCCGGTGTCTACCACATAGTCCGGAGTAATCTTGCCGTCTTCGAGAGCTACCATAATAGAAGCCGTCTTGAAAGTGGACCCCGGCTCAAGCATATCACTGATGGCATTGTTACGCATTTCGTAATACTCGCCGTCCTTACCTTGCATCATGTTGACGATCGCTTTCACTTCTCCGGTAGCTACTTCCATCAATACCACCACGCCTACGCTGGCATTCAGCTCTTTCAGCTTGTCTACCAATGCTTTCTCGCAAATATCCTGCATGCCTACGTCAATGGTACTAATCAAATCGCAACCGTCAACCGGCGGCACATCGACAATGTTCAGGTATTTGTTCATCACTTTTTGGCGGTGCGTCAGTCCGTCCCGTCCTTTCAGGATAGTGTCGAAAGCAAGTTCGATACCATTTCTGGCTCCTTTGGCTGTATCTGCATACACATCTCCCAGCGTACGGGCAGCCAGTGAACCGAAAGGTTTCTTGCGCTGATTGTATGCTAATTCTTTAAATCCGCCTTTATACCGGTTCAAACAGAAGACGGGCAGTCTCTTTACCTCTTTATATTGTATATAGGAAATACGTTTCGGATAAATCAGATAATTACGGCTTTTTGCCTGGCGTCCTTTCTTGAGGTGTGCTTTGAATTGGGCTGCACTCCTGTCCGGGAATATTTTGTGAAGTCCGATACAGATGGAATCCATATTGGCATTGAGGATGGAGTCCCGGCGTGCCTGATCTTTCCGTCTGCGTTTTTCGTCCTTCTCACCGGACATAAAGTCCATATAGATTCTGTACTCGGGTAGCGAACTGGCCATCAGTTTACCGTCAGAAGAAATAATGTTTCCGCGATTAGGTTTCACCGTCACATTCTCTTTTACGAAACGATCAGCCACATCCTGCCAGTATTGTCGTTCGGCAAACATGGTGATGCCTGCTTTTACAACAATAGCTATTCCTATCAACGCCATCAACAGGATGACGAAGAAGTAACGGGTCATTATGTTCTTTTTATTAACTGCCACAGTATTTGTCTTTTAAAAACTCTCAATTCTCAACTCTCCACTCTCCACTTATTTAATAAGGTAAGGAGGATGGGTTGATGTTTGCAAATCGCTTTCCTTATTTGATATATAATCTTCAATGCGTGACTGGCGGCTCTTCTCCATCAGTTCCGAGCTGCGCGTCAGTGCGTCGTATTTAATGTCTATCAATTCCTTTTTCAGCCGGTCTATCTCGATCTGTTGCTGTTGACTGGCATAACGATTGTGAATGTAGAAGATGATGAATACCATGATAAGTACCAGCAACTTCGTTTGACGGCGGAAAAAATCGGTAGCCAGAATGTCTCCACCCAGAATACTCTTCAGCGAGGTGCGGTTTTTCTTCTTGCCCTCTTCTGTTTTCTTATTTACTACTTCTTCTTCCATATCTTTCTATTTCTTTTCTGCAATTCGTAATTTGGCACTTCTCGACCGTGGGTTCCGTTCTATTTCTGCCTCGTCGGGAACGATTACCTTATTATTGACAAGGCGGAAAGGCGTTTGCAGATTTCCGAAGAAGTCGGATTCTGCTTTTCCTTCTACGTTGCCCGTCTTCATGATGTTTTTCACCATGCGGTCTTCCAATGAATGATAAGTGATTACCACCAGTCTGCCGCCCGGCTTTAATGCTTCCGTAGCTGCCAGCAACATCTCTTTCAGCGCTTCCATCTCTTGATTTACTTCGATCCGCAGTGCCTGGAACACTTTTGCCAGCTCTTTCTTTTCGCGTTCACGACCGAAAAGCGGTTTGATGATTTCCAGAAACTCACCGATAGTCCGGATGTACTGCCCGCTTCTGGCTTTAACGATGACAGAAGCCAGTTTGCGGCTATTCTTCAGCTCTCCGTACAGGTAGAGGAGGTTTGCAAGACGTTCTTCCTCGTAAGTATTCACGATGTCTGCTGCCGTAATTCCGGCACGCTTGTTCATACGCATATCCAGCGCTCCGTCGAAACGGAAAGAAAAGCCGCGTTCGCTATCATCGAAATGATGGGATGATACGCCGAGGTCGGCCAGGATTGCATCCACCTGCTCGATGTTGTGATAGCGCAGGAAATTTTGCAGGTAACGGAAGTTGCTGCGCACGAAGATGAAGTGAGGATCGTTGACAATGTTCCGTTCAGCGTCCTCGTCCTGGTCGAATCCCAATAAACGTCCGCCTTCTCCGAGTCGTGAAAGTATCTCGCGCGAATGTCCCGCTCCTCCGAATGTAACGTCTACATACGTTCCGTCCGGTTGGATATTCATCCCGTCAACGCTTTCTTTCAGCAATACAGGTACATGGTATGTCAATTCATCTTTCTCCATCTTGTCTATTATCATCGTTCATAATTTCTTCTAATGCTGCACCGAACTCTTCAGGCGACATGAAAGGCTGTTCTGCCCGCTCTTTCGCCCAGATCTCTATCTTATTGTCGATGCCGATAAAACGTATATCTCCATGAATACTGCAAATCTGCAAATATCGTTTGGGGATTAATATACGTCCGTTGCTGTCAGGTGTCACCACTTCAACGTCGCTCACAAACTGTCTGAAAATGAGTTGGTGTTTGCTGTTCCATTTGTTCAGCCTGCTGCGAAGCTCGTTCAACTCCTCGTTCCACACGCTCTCGGGGTACAGGGTCAAACAGTCCTGAAATACGTCTTTACGCATAATAAGCCTCTCTTCGGAAGCTGCTTGTAGTTGCTTCCTGAAGGTAGCGGGTATGAACACCCTTCCTTTGGCGTCCGCCCTGGCTTCAATATTTCCTAAAAAACGTATCATTACCTTATTATAATAAGCGACCGTAAAAGTATGAAATTCCCCACAATTCCCCACAACTTTCCATAAAAAACTTTCAGAGAAGTTTTCAACAGAATGTTAAATGTCTATTTGCTTGAAAATGATGCGGCTTTGAGAATGCTTTACTGGTGGGGAGCTTGTGACGGTGAAACGAAAAAAATGTCTGTATAGGTAAAATTTAAATAATGTGGTAGCGGAGACTTCTTTTTGATGCAATAGGAACTTGTACGACACCCGGGTGTCAGGCATACTAAGACCCGGGTGTCATACATACCGAGACCCGGGTGTTGTGCATGCTGACACCCGGGTGTCGTGCAACTAATCCTAGTAATAAAAGAAAAGGCAGAATATACCGGAGTATTTCTGCCTTTTAATCATTATCACAACTGAAAATCTGTATTAAAGAAGTATGTGATCCGAGATCACCAATTTATATAGTTAAGGTCTAGCGGAAGTCTTTCAATTCTTCCTGTAATTTCTGGCGCGTGAAGAAAATACGGCTTTTTACTGTACCTAGCGGGAGGTTCAGCTTTTCCGCAATCTCACGGTATTTGAATCCTGAAACGTGCATGGCGAACGGAACTCTGTATTCTTTGGGGAGTTTGTTGACTACACGGTGCATCTCTTTCAGGTCGTATGCTCTTTCTGTGTTTTCTGAACTTCCGTCCTGTGGTAAATTCAGATGATAAAGATTATCCGTCTGATCGACGAATGTCTGGTCGCGGACTACCTTGCGGTAGTTGTTTATAAATATGTTGCGCATGATGGTATACATCCATCCTTTGAAATTTGTATCAGGGGTATATTTATCTTCATTATCTAATGCTTTTAATGATGTCTCCTGCAACAAATCGTTTGCTTCTTCACGGTCAGTTGTCAGTTTATAAGCGAAGCGTAGTAATTCATCTTGTACTCCTACTAAATCTTTTCTGAAGCTTAAACTTTTCATATGTGTTGCTTTTTAAAGGTGAATATTCGTTTGTTATTTTCGATGTTGCAAGTTTACGTGAATTTCTGGAACCTGATAGGGGTAAATCCGACGTTTTTATGCCCGAAAACTATCCGCGGATAGTTTTTAGGTTGTTTTTGATAGTTTTTGGGTGGTATTTTTTTATCTTCTGAACTTAAATCCTGCATTTTCTACCAAATTATTGCGATTAATAAAAAAGAACCGTTAATTTTGTGCCATCATTTTTATTTGAAAAGAATGACTGATGACTCTTTATTTTTGATTGATGTCGATAAGATACTTCGGACAAAGGCTCCGAAGCATTATAAGTACATCCCTAAATTCGTGGTTTCTTATCTGAAGAAAATTGTTCATCAGGATGAGATTAATGTATTCCTGAATGAGTCGAAGGATAGATTGGGTGTGGACTTTCTGGAGGCATGTATGGGCTTTTTGGATGCGAAAGTGGACGTAAAAGGCATTGAGAATTTGCCTAAGGATGGATTGTATACTTTTGTGTCCAATCATCCGTTAGGCGGACAGGATGGTGTTGCGCTTGGTTATGTGTTGGGAAAGCACTATGACGGGAAAGTGAAATACCTGGTGAATGATTTGTTGATGAATCTACGCGGATTGGCTCCCCTTTGCATACCTATTAATAAAACCGGCAAACAGGCAAAAGACTTCCCGAAAATGGTGGAAGCCGGATTTCAGTCGGATGACCAGCTGATAATGTTCCCTGCCGGACTGTGTTCGCGTCGTCAGAATGGAGTCATTCGTGATCTGGAATGGAAAAAGACATTTGTAGTAAAGAGCATACAAGCAAAACGTGATGTAATACCCGTGCATTTTGGAGGCAGGAATTCTGATTTCTTCTACAACCTGGCAAATATTTGCAAGGCATTGGGTATCAAGTTTAACATCGCTATGTTGTATCTTGCGGATGAAATGTTTAAGAATCGCCACAAAACTTTTACTGTCACTTTTGGCAAACCCATACCCTGGCAGACTTTTGATAAATCGAAAACCCCTGCGCAGTGGGCTGAATATGTAAAGGATATTGTTTATAAACTGTAACTGATAGAACAACTATAACAAGGAATATGGAAGAGATTATTAAACCGGTAAGCAAAGAACTGCTGAAGGCAGAATTGACGGAAGACAAACGCTTACGAATGACGAATAAGAGTAATAATCAGATTTATATTATTACTCATCAGAATGCTCCTAATGTAATGAGAGAGATTGGTCGTTTGCGTGAAATAGCTTTCCGTGCTGCTGGTGGAGGTACAGGTCTGTCAATGGATATTGATGAATACGACACGATGGAACACCCCTACAAGCAGTTGATCGTATGGAATCCGGAAGCGGAAGAAATTCTGGGTGGTTACCGGTATCTGCTTGGTACGGACGTGCGTTTTGATGAAAAAGGCGCGCCAATTCTGGCTACTTCCCACATGTTTCATTTTTCTGATGCTTTTATTAAAGAATACCTGCCGCAGACAATTGAGCTGGGGCGTTCGTTTGTTACGCTTGAATATCAGTCTACCCGTGCCGGAAGCAAAGGATTGTTCGCTTTGGATAATCTGTGGGACGGGTTGGGAGCGTTGACCGTGGTTATGCCGAATGTGAAGTATTTCTTTGGTAAGGTGACCATGTATCCTAGCTACCATCGTCGTGGCCGTGATATGATTCTTCATTTCCTCAAGAAACATTTTTATGATAAAGAGAAACTTGTTACTCCGATTGAGCCTCTGCAACTTGAGACTTCCGAAGAAGAGTTGAACGCATTGTTCTGCAAGAGTACTTTTAAAGAGGACTATAAGATATTGAATTGTGAAATCCGTAAATTGGGCTATAATATTCCTCCGTTGGTAAATGCGTATATGAGCTTAAGCCCTACGATGCGTATGTTCGGAACAGCTGTCAATTACGAGTTCGGTGATGTGGAAGAAACCGGTATCCTGATTGCTGTAGACGAAATTCTTGAAGATAAACGAATTCGACACATCCAGACGTTTATTGAAAGCCATCCGGATGCGTTGAGATTGTCTTCTTGTGAAGGGGAAGAGGTTTTTACTCCTAAAGTGGTTACACCGCAGGCAGACTGTTCCCGTTAATTTTACGATAAAGATCAAGAGCAAAGACGTCGGTCATTCCCGATATATAGTCAAGTACCGCCTGTATTCTTTCATAGAGTACGGGCGAATTTATATTGTATTGACTGGAAACCCGGTCGATCAGGAGTTTGGAATAAGCCTTTTCGGGTGAGGTTACGGCGTCTATCATCAATTCGAGTAAGGTACTAATGATGCGGAATCCCGCTAGCTCGATATCCAGCACGTCCCGTGAACGGTAGATTTTATTGATAGATACTTCGACGCTGTGTTTGTAGGCTGCTGCCGGACGTTCGGCTATGCGCTTGATTAGTGATCCTTCGAACGTGCCGGACAGTATTTCTTGTTCATGATCTAAAAAGACACGGGTACACTCCCGGATCAATAAACCGATGACGGAAGAACGCAGGTAGGCGATTTGCTCGTTGACATCGTTGACAATCAGGAATGTTTTCCGGAGATGTTCCTGCCGCTCTTCGCTGAAATAGGTCATTAATAGTTCTTTGGTTTCTTCAGTGGTGAGAATCTTCAGCTTATATGCATCCTCAATATCCATCATCTGATAGCAAATATCGTCTGCCGCTTCCACTAAATAGACTAGTGGGTGGCGTGCATACTTCAAAGGATGCTCGTTGAGCAAGGTCAGTCCTAATTCAGTTGCTATTTTTTGGAAACTTTCTTCTTCGCTGACAAAGAATCCAAACTTTGATTTGGTTCCTGCAAGGCTCGATGAAAAGGGATATTTCACGATAGAAGCCAGAGTGGTATATGTTAGGACGAATCCGCCTTTGCGACGTCCTTCAAACTGATGTGTCAGTATTCGGAACGCATTTGCATTTCCTTCAAAATGTGTCAAATCTTCCCATTCCATCGGAGAAAGTTGCTCGCCGTTCGGCTGCTTTTCTTTCAGGCGAACTCCTTTTCCTTCAGAGAAAAAAGTAGAAATAGCCTTTTCACCTGAATGACCGAAAGGCGGATTCCCCAAATCGTGTGCCAGGCAAGCGGCCGAGACGATAGAACCGATCTCCGGCAGGAAAGAATCTTGAAGTTCCGGATGACGTTCCAGAAGTGCTTTGGCAACATCGTCCCCGAGTGAACGCCCAACGCTGGCTACTTCGAGACTGTGCGTAAGTCGGTTATGTACAAAAACGCTGCCCGGAAGAGGGAATACTTGCGTCTTGTTCTGTAATCTGCGGAAAGGAGCCGAAAAAATGAGACGGTCATAGTCCCGTTGGAATTCGGATCGGTTTTCCTGTCGTTCTTCATGGAATTCTTCCATCCCGAAACGTTTCGCTGATATTAGTTGTTTCCAATTCATCATTTTATTTACGATTTGACTATTTACTATTTACAATTTAGGGAACGGTACATTATTTAACTGCAAACTTAACTATTTTTCAGTTCAAAATGTGTATTTTCGCCCGTTAAATAGTAAACATGCATTTATGAATATTCAAGTTATCAATAAATCGAAGCATCCGCTTCCGGCTTATGCCACCGAATTGTCCGCAGGAATGGATATCCGTGCTAATCTTTCTGAACCTATCACACTGGAACCGTTGCAACGTTGTCTGGTGCCGACAGGATTGTATATCGCTCTGCCGAAGGGATTTGAGGCGCAAGTTCGTCCGCGTAGCGGGCTGGCGATAAAGAAAGGTATCACAGTACTTAATTCTCCGGGTACGATTGATGCGGATTATCGTGGAGAAGTTTGTGTCATTTTAGTCAATCTCTCGTCCGAGGCTTTTGTTATTGAAGATGGCGAACGTATCGCGCAGATGGTGATAGCAAAGCACGAACAGCCTGTATGGCAGGAAGTGGAGGTGCTGGATGAAACGGAACGCGGAGCCGGTGGCTTCGGACATACCGGAGTATGATGAATGCTTAATCGAAAAAATAGAATGAAGATAAAAATAGGATGGCTGTTCGTGACGGTGTTAGTGCTCACTTCGTGTGGGGGAACCCGCTCTATGCGTACAGCAAAAACAGCAGTGAAGGCAGATGCATCCTTTTCGGTAAAAGAATCATTGCTTCCTGCTGAACAACAGCGTAAATATGACTACTTCTTTTTGGAAGCCATGCGGATGAAAGAAAAGAATGAGTATGATGCGGCATTTGGCTTGTTACAGCATTGCCTGGATATCAATCCGAACGCTTCTTCGGCGCTTTATGAAATATCGCAGTATTATATGTTCCTCCGCCAGGTGCCGCAAGGTCAGGCGGCTTTGGAGCAGGCGGTGGCTTTTGCTCCTGATAATTTCTGGTATAGCCAGGGGCTGGTCAGCCTGTATCAGCAACAGAACGAGTTGGATAAGGCTGTAACGTTGCTTGAGAAAATGGTAACCCGTTTCCCGTCAAAGCAGGAGCCTTTGTTCAGTCTTCTTGATATTTACAGTCGTCAGGAGAAATATAACGATGTCATTTCTACATTGAACCGTTTAGAGAAACGCTTGGGTAAGAATGAGCAGCTTTCTATGGAGAAATTCCGTATTTATCTTCAGATGAAAGATGATAAGAAGGCATTTCAGGAAATAGAAAGTCTGGTACAGGAATATCCGATGGATATGCGTTATCAGGTGATATTGGGAGATGTGTATCTTCAGAATGGAAAAAAGCAGGAAGCATACGATGCATATCAGAAGGTCCTGGCGGTAGAGCCTGACAATCCGATGGCTCTTTTTTCAATGGCTTCTTATTATGAACAGACCGGTCAGAAAGAGTTGTATCAACAGCAGTTGGATACTTTATTGCTGAATAAGAAGGTGACTTCGGATACCAAAATCAGTGTTATGAGACAGGTGATTGTGGAAAACGAACAGTCGTCTGCTAAAGATAGTACTCAAGTGATTGCCTTGTTCGACCGGATGATGAAGCAGGATATAGATGATCCGCAGATTCCGATGCTTTATTCTCAATATCTGTTGTCGAAGAATATGGAACAAGAGGCTGTGCCGGTATTGGAGCAGGTGGTTGATCTGGACCCTACCAATAAGGCTGCCCGATTGATGCTGGTTAGTGCGGCGGTGAAGAAGGAAGACTACAAGCAAATTATCAAAGTCTGTGAACCGGGTATTGAAGCCACTCCCGATGCGTTGGAACTTTATTATTATCTGGCTATTGCTTATCATCAGGCAGAACAGACGGATAGTGTATTGAGTGTTTGCAGCAGAGCATTGGAACATGTAACTGCCGATACTAGAAAAGAAGTCATTTCGGATTTCTATTCAATCATGGGAGACATTTATCATACCAAGAAACAGATGGCGGAGGCTTATGCTGCTTACGATTCGTCTTTGGTGTACAATCCTTCCAATATTGGCGCATTGAACAATTATGCTTATTATCTGTCTGTGGAACGTCGTGATTTGGACAAGGCGGAGGAGATGAGTTATAAAACGGTGAAAGCCGAACCTAATAATTCGACCTATCTCGATACTTATGCATGGATTCTTTTTGAAAAGGGAAACTATGCCGAAGCCCGTATCTATATTGACAATGCAATGAAGAACGATGGCGAGAAGAGCGATGTGATTGTGGAGCATTGCGGAGATATTTATTTTATGACCGGCGATGTGGAAGGTGCGTTGAAATATTGGAAGAAGGCACTGGAAATGGGTAGCGAGTCGAAAACGTTGAAACAGAAAATAGAGAAGAAGAAATATATTGCGGAATGAAAAGAATCATTTATCTACTGTTGTTGGTGGTAGTGGTGTTGGCCGGCTGTAAGAGTTCGAAACACTTGGCAACTTCGGAAACTAAGACTTCAACAAAGGCTCCGACATCCAGTTACCTGGCTTCCAAGCTTCAGTTGACTATTCCCAGCAAGAAGGGAAGCATGTCTGTAGGGGGAACCATGAAGATGAAAACTCATGAGCGGGTACAAATCTCCTTATTGATGCCTATTCTGCGTACGGAAGTGGCACGTATAGAAGTTACTCCCGACGAAGTTTTATTGGTAGACAGGATGAATAAACGCTTTGTTCGTGCCACTAAAGCTGAATTGAAAAATGTATTGTCGAAGAATGTGGAGTTTTCCCGTTTGGAAAAGATATTGATGGATGCCTCTCTTCCTGGTGGAAAGACAGAGCTGACAGGAAAAGATATAGGAATTCCTTCATTAGAAAAGGCTAAAGTCCAACTTTATGAGTTCTCCACACAAGAGTTTTCGATGACTCCGACGGAACTGACGTCTAAATACAACCAGATTCCTTTGGAAGAATTAGTAAAAATGCTGGTAGCTTTATTATGATGAAACGTTTCTTTGTTATTCTAATCAGTTGCCTGTGGTTGGCAGTTCCTCTTTTCGCTCAATCGAACAAGTTGATTCGTGAGCTGGAAAGTAAACGCGGTGCGCTGCAAAAGCAGATTGCCGAATCGGAATCTATATTGAAGGATACAAAGAAAGATGTGGGAAGCCAGTTGAATAGTCTGGCTGTGTTGACCGGACAGATTGAAGAGCGGAAACGCTATATCATGGCTATCAACAATGATGTGGAGGCTATCCAGCGTGAGTTGGCTTCATTGGAGCGTCAGTTGCACGGGCTGGAGAAGGATTTGAAAGATAAAAAGAAGAAATATGAAGCTTCTGTCCAGTACTTGTATAAGAATAAGTCGATAGAGGAGAAGCTCATGTTTATTTTTTCGGCAAAGAATCTGGGGCAGACTTATCGGCGTATGCGATATGTTCGTGAATATGCCACTTATCAACGTCTGCAAGGGGAAGAAATCCTAAAGAAACAGGATCAGATACGCAAGAAGAAAGCGGAACTTCAACAGGTGAAAATTGCCAAAGAGAACTTGCTACAAGAACGTGAGAGCGAAAAGGTGAAGTTGGAAGAGCAGGAAAAAGAGAAACGCACGTTGGTGACTAATCTGCAAAAGAAGCAGAAAGGATTGCAGAATGAGATAAATAAAAAACGTAGGGAAGCCAATCAGCTGAATGCCCGTATCGATAAATTAATTGCGGAAGAAATAGAGCGTGCCCGTAAGCGTGCGCAGGAAGAAGCTCGTCGTGAAGCGGCTGCCCGTAAGAAAGAGGAAAGCAAGGAGGGAAAATCTACTGCAACGGAAACGGCCGCCAAATCGAAACCTCTTGAGGCTTATACCATGAGTAAGGCGGATCGGGAATTATCAGGTAACTTTGCCGCGAATCGCGGGAAATTGCCAATGCCTATATCCGGCGCTTATATTATCACCAGCCGTTACGGACAATATGCCGTAGAGGGGTTGCGCAACGTGAAACTGGATAACAAGGGTATTGATATTCAGGGAAAACCGGGTGCACAGGCGCGTGCCATTTTTGATGGGAAGGTGGCGGCTGTGTTCCAATTGAACGGATTATTTAATGTCCTCATTCGTCATGGCAATTATATTTCTGTTTATTGCAATCTTTCTTCTGCCTCTGTCAAAGCCGGTGATACGGTGAAGACGAAGCAATCCATCGGTCAGGTCTTTTCTGACGGTACGGATAATGGACGGACGGTATTGCACTTCCAGTTGCGTAGGGAGAAAGAAAAGTTGAATCCTGAACCTTGGCTGAACCGATAATTGAATAAAAAACACGTAGAATGAAGTTAACTAAAATACTAATATGCTTACTGATCTTCTGGACCGGAACACTATCCGCGTCTCCTTATTTTTCGTTCAAGAAATATCAGGTAGAAGATGGATTGTCTCATAATACCGTGTGGTGCGCCCTTCAAGATAGTTATGGCTTTATCTGGTTGGGTACCAGTGACGGACTGAACCGTTATGACGGGCGGGGCAATAAAGTGTACCGGAATGTTCTCAACGAAAAGTTCTCATTAGAAAACAATTTTGTAGAAGCCTTGATAGAGGTGGACAAGAATCTCTGGGTTGGAACAAACTCCGGACTTTATATTTATGACCGGGATACCGATCGTTTCTCTTACTTTGATAAAACGACGCAGTATAATGTGTATATCAGCAGTGAGATTAAAAAGATTATCAAGACGGAAAACGGGCTTATCTGGATTGCGACTTTGGGACAGGGATTTTTTATTTATGATCCGAAAACAGAGGTGCTGACTCAAAATAGTGTTCAGACGTCTTTTGTATGGGACCTCTGTCAGAGCGCTGATCGGAAGAGGGTCTATATATCTTCCTTACAGGAAGGACTTTTGTGCTTTGACGAAAACGGCAAGTTTCTTCGGACGTATGAAATCTCATTAGATATAAATGCTTCCGATAGTTATAAAGTGAACTGTATTCAGAATATCGATGGAGATATTTGGATTGGTGCGGGAAGTAATCTGTTGAGCCGTTTGGATGAACGAACTGAAGCTATAGACAATTACAGTGGTTCGGCGTTTAATTTCGGAGCTGTTCATTGTTTGTTGAAGTATACGGATAAAGAGCTGTTGGTAGGAACGGATAACGGGCTTTATCTGTTCGATCAAAATACAAACACATTTCAGCGGGCGGATAATCCCGCCGATCCGAGAAGTTTGAGCGACCAGACTATCAATGGAATGATGTGGGATGCCGAAGGGGCTCTTTGGGTGTTGACCAATTTGGGTGGGATCAACTATATGTCCAAGCAGACTAAACGTTTTGATTATTATTCGCCTGCCTATCTGTCCGGAGTGCCGGGAGCGGGGGAGGTCGTTGCGCCTTTCTGTGAGAATAAAGATGGGAATATCTGGATTGGAACTCAAAGCGGTTTGTATTTTTTCAATGCTGCTACTCGGGAGCTTTCTCCTTATGCAATAGGAGGAGCTAAAAATCAAAAGTATGACATCCGTTCTTTAATGCTGGATGGCGACTATTTATGGATCGGTACTTATGCCGGAGGAATACGGGTTATCAATTTACGCACAGGGGCAGTGAAAGCCTATACTCATTCTCGTGGAATCCCCAATACGATTTGTAGCAACGATGTGTTGTGTATTTATAAAGGACGAAAAGGAGAAATTTATGTAGGAACGAGTTGGGGATTGTGTTGTTATGACCCGGTTCGAGATAACTTTATGACCATCACAAGCATCGGTTCAATGGTTTCTGTTGTCGATATCTATGAGGATATGTACAATCATCTCTGGATTGCGACTTCCAATAGTGGTGTGTTTTCTTACAATACAATGAATGCTCATTGGAAACATTATCAGCATGAACGGGAAGATTCGACTACGATCACCAGTAATTCGGTCATTACTTTATTTGAAGATGCGAAAGGAACCATGTGGTTTGGAACGAATGGGGGAGGACTGTGTTCTTTTGATGCTAAAGAGAAAAGATTCATTGAGTTTGATCCGCATAATACTTTATTACCTAACAAGGTTATTTATGCGATTGAGCAAGATCAGGGAGGTGATTTCTGGGTATCCAGCAATGCCGGAATTTTTAAGATTAATCCTGTTACCAAAGAGCATTTCCGCCAGTTCACGATTAATGACGGCTTGCAAGGGAATCAGTTTATAGCTCGATCTTCATTGAAATCATCCGAAGGAAAATTGTATTTTGGTGGGATCAACGGCTTTAATGTATTCCAGCCGGAACAGTTTGTAGATAACAAATATATTCCTCCGGTTTATGTGACCGATATCCGGTTGCCTTATCAAACCGACGAGCAGGAGGTGAAGAAATTGCTTCAGTTGAATAAACCGCTTTATATGGCTGATAAGGTGACTTTATCTTATGAAAACAATAGTTTCTCCATCCGTTTTGTCGCTCTTAGTTTTGAAGATCCGGGGAAGAACCGGTATTCTTACATACTTCGGGGAGTGGACAAGGAGTGGATTCTGAATACTGATAATAATATGGCTTCTTACACCAATTTACCTCCCGGTGAGTATTTGTTCGAAGTCAGAGGCTCTAATAATGATCGTCAGTGGAATGAGAATACTATCACTTTAAAGGTGGTGATTACTCCTCCCTGGTGGCGTAGTACCTTTGCTTACTTCGTTTATGTCCTCATGCTGTTGGGATGGATCGGTTGGATGGCTTGGCGATGGAATCTCCGTGTTAAACGCAAATATAAGCGGCGGATGGAAAAATATCAGATTACCAAGGAACAGGAAGTTTACAAGTCGAAGATTAGCTTTTTCATCAATCTGGTGCATGAAATACGTACTCCGCTTAGTTTGATACGGCTTCCTTTGGAAAAATTATTGGAGAAAGAACGTGAAGGAAAAGATCTCAAGTATTTGTCTGTGATAGATAAGAATGTAAATTATCTGCTGGGGATTACTAATGAATTGCTTGATTTTCAGAAAATGGAGAGTGGTACGCTGCATCTGAATCTGAAAAAGAGTGATATTAAAGAACTTGTCAGTGACGTTTATAATCAGTTTACAAGCCCTGCTGAATTAAAAGGAATTGATTTGCAACTGATCATGCCCGAACAAGAGCTGGTGTCTACGGTGGATAGGGACAAATTAAGTAAGATTCTTGTCAATTTGATGGGAAATGCCATCAAATATGCGCATGCGCGTATTGACTTGAAGCTGCTTGTCACTGATGGGGGATATGAGATACAGGTGAACGATGATGGTCCCGGAATACCAAATGAACAGAAACAAAAGATATTTGAGGCTTTCTATCAACTGCCTGACGATAAGGTGGCCACAGCAGTAGGCACTGGCATCGGATTGGCTTTTGCAAAGTCTTTGGCAGAGGCTCATCAGGGAGATTTGCGTCTGGAAGATAATGTTGGAGGTGGTTCTTCGTTTATACTGTCTCTTCCGTTCAAAGAGTGGGAGACGGAAAAAACGAGTGATATTGTAGAAATATCCCCGGAGCATGCGGATGCTTCTGAAACGATTTCTTCGGAGTATTCAGGGAAGAAGTTTACAGTTCTGTTGGTTGAGGATAATGTTGATTTGCTGAATCTGACTCGTGAGTCATTGGCAGAGTGGTTCCGTGTGTTGAGGGCTTCCAACGGTCGTGAAGCACTTGAAGTGCTTGCGAAGGAAAATGTGGATGTGATAGTGAGTGACGTAATGATGCCGGAGATGGATGGGCTGGAACTTTGCAGCAAGGTGAAGTCTGAAATCTCTTATTCACATATTCCGGTTATTTTGTTGACGGCGAAAACCACTTTGGAGTCTAAAGTCGAAGGACTTGAATGTGGAGCGGATGTATATGTTGAGAAACCATTCTCTGTTAAACAGCTCCGTATGCAGATCGAGAATCTGTTGAAGTTGAGGCAGTCTTTCCATAAATTGATGGTGAGCTTGGCAGGAGATACGGTTGCTGTTTCGACAACGGATTTTGCGATGTCTCAAAAGGATTGTGAGTTTATAGCTAAGATACAGGGAGTGATAGCCGAACAGTTGGCAGATGAGAACTTCTCGATAGATACCCTGTCTGAACAGATGAATATGAGCCGTTCTAATTTCTATCGGAAGATAAAGGCTTTGTCCGGAATGTCGCCTAATGATTATTTGAAGACACTTCGTATGAATAGAGCTGCTGAACTGATAATGGGCGGTACCCGTATTTCAGAAGTGGCAGTGCAGGTAGGATTTACTTCTTCCTCTTATTTTGCGAAATGTTTTAAAGCGCAATATGGCGTACTGCCTAAGGAATATACAGGTCAGCCTCCGATTTCAGGTGAGGCTTGATAAAGAATGGATAAAAGCATATAAAAAAAACTCCTGTCGTGCAATATCATTGGATATTTTCCGACAGGAGTCAAATATAAAATAATTAATCGAGTACTCTTTCTAATTAATTGAGTAGGCTTTATTTCTTTTTTTGTCCCGGGTAAGGCTCTACCATGCAACGTTTAGCCCATGCTTCATAAGCCTTTGTCATTTCAGCTACTTTTTCAGGGTATTGTGCTGCCAGATTATGCATTTCGCTCCGGTCTTCATTCAGGTTGTATAATTCCCATTTAGCGTTTTCTCCCGGACGAACCAGTTTCCAACCGTCATTAGAGAGGAATGCACGTTCATTATAATGTTCGAATCCAAGGTAGTTATGTCCTTCACGATGTCCGGTCTTGAAGATAGGAACCAAGCTTTTACCTTCCAATGGGATGATGTCATTTCCTTTATATTTGGTAGGATAAGTGGCGCCTGCCATATCGATACAAGTAGCCATGATGTCCATCACATGTCCGATTTCAGGGGTCATCTTGCCGACATTCTTCTTGATACCTTTCGGCCAATGAGCAATCATCGGAGTACAGATACCTCCTTCATAAGATTTGGCTTTCCAGAAACGGAACGGTGTATTGGCTACGTTTGCCCAGCGTGCTCCCAGTGAAGCATAAGTTGTTTCCGGGCCAGGCAGCACTTCTTTGTTATGAGGATAAACCATTTTCTCCCCTTTACGTGTCATATCAGGACGGTCGTTTTCTCCGGGAGAGTAGTTCTGACAATCTTCATTGCTGCATCCATTGTCGGAAAGGAATAAAATCAGTGTATTTTCAAGTTGTCCTGTCTTTTCCAGAGCATCGATTACTTGTCCTATTCCCTGGTCCATACGGTCGATCATGGCAGCATGAACAGCCATGGCACGAGCATCCCATTCAGCATGTGGGTTATCTTCCCATTTATCTTTGAACTGTCTATCAGACAGGAAATTATCCATGTTAGGGAATATACCCAGTTGTTTCTGACGTTCGTAACGGGCGTTACGGATAGCTTCCCAGCCTACTTTATAGGTATCCTTATATTTTTCAATATCTTCCGGCAGTGCATGCAATGGCCAGTGTGGTGCTGTGTAAGCCAGGTACATAAAGAATGGTTTATCGTCTTTGGCATACTCTTTCACTTCTTTCACTGCACGGTCTGAAAGCGCCTGTGTGATGTAATATCCGTCGGGTACTTCTTTCACGGGTACTTCACCTTCTACCAGACTGAATGGGTCAAAATAGTCTACTACTCCGTAGATAGTACCATAGTGGTTATCAAATCCGCGATTCACCGGATAATGACAAAGATCAGAATAGGTTTCGTGGTATACGTGATGTGCGAGCCATTCGCGTTGGTCTTTGCGTAGTGGAGTTTCTGCGATGTGCCATTTACCTACCATGCTGGTAGCATATCCTGATTCTTTCAATACCTCTGCGATGGTAACGGCATTGCGTGAGAGTGTTCCCCGGTAACCCGGCAGGTGGTCATCGAAGGTCATACGTCCGATTCCCGCCTGATGTTGATAAAGTCCTGTCAACAGGGAAGCACGCGTCGGACAACTCCGGCTGGTGTTATAGAAATGATTGAAACGTACTCCTTGTTTTGCCAGTTTGTCCAGATTAGGTGTGTGGATTTCACTACCGTAGCATCCCAGGTCGGAATAGCCTAGGTCATCTGCAAGAATTACCAGGATATTGGGTCTTTGATCGGACTTTTTTCCTTTGGCCTCTGCTGCAGAATGTCCAGCAACCATCAAGGCGGTTGGTAATAGTAAAAATTTAGAATTCATAAGTTTAATGTTGGTTTATAATTTGTTTTTCACTGTATTACTCTTTTCCTTTGTCTTTGTTTTCCTCATACCATTTACATACTTTCTTGCTCAACTTGGCAACCAAATCAGGATGCTCATTTGCGATATTATTCTTTTCGAACTTATCCTTTTCCATATCATATAGTTGCGCATCGCTTCCGTCACCGTTCACTAATAATTTCCACTTTCCACTGCGTATAGCTAAATGGGGGCTTCTGTCATAAGGGTTCCCAGGAAAGCCAAAATGTTTGTTTCGTCCGAAATCCCACATTAAATCGGTTTTACGTTTGGCTTCCGATTTACCGAGAAGAACTTTTGAATAGTTCTGCCCATCGCCTTTGTAACCTTTTTCTGTTTTGATTCCGGCTATAGAACACAAAGTCGGATATAAATCTACTGCGCATAATATAGACTCGTTATTTACCTGTCCGGCTTTAATTTTCTTTGGATATCTAACGATAAACGGCATACGGATTCCCCCTTCATAAAGACTATTTTTAGTTCCTCTCAAATAAGCGGAACGTACAGATTTAAAGCTGGGTGCAGGACCATTGTCGCTAGTGAAAATAATGATTGTATTTTCTCCCACTCCCAGCTCATCCAGGGTTTTGATGAAACGTCCGAGTTGTTTGTCCATTTCTGCAAGTACAGGAGCAAATGCTTCTTGTGTTTCCCAGCTTTTTCTTTCCTTTTGTTTGAATTCCGGTACCCAAGGGGTATGCATATCATCCGGCCATAGATTCAGGAAAAAAGGTTCGTCTTTATGCTTTTTTACAAATTCAATACTTTTGTCTACAAAGTATTCGGTACGTCTCCAACGTTTTACACTGTCTTTATCCGACCAGATCCATTTGGTTGCAGTGATTGTTGGATCCGGATCCGGGCTTTCGTAGGTTGATATGTATTCGTCAAAACCGTAATTTTTAATAGAAGGAGCATTGTGCACGTCACGTCCGCCTCCCATGTGCCATTTTCCGATGTGTCCTGTTGAGTAACCTGCATTTTGGAAGGCACGCGCCATGGAAGGCAACTTATCATCTAGGAAATTACGTTGTTCGCATCTCTTGTTCGCAGCTTTGTCGTTCAGGAAAGTGTTGATTCCCACTTCAAGAGGAAAGAGACCTGTGGTTAATCCACAGCGGGATGGAGAGCTAACCGGCGCAGAAGAGTAATATTGGTTGAATAATAGTCCGTCCTGTGCCAGCTTGTCAATATTGGGAGTAGGAACGAATTTACCTCCATAACAACCTATGTCACCGATACCCATATCATCGATATAGATAATTACTACATTAGGTTTTGTTTCTGCTTGTGTATTAGCAATGGGGAGTAGGGCTCCCAGCCAGGGTAAATGTTTTTTCAGATTCATAATTATTGTGATTTAATTAACTTCAGTTTTTCATGATGACTTTTCGCAAAAGTAGGGAAGATATCAGAGAAGGAAGGAAAAATACTAATCAATAAAGGAAAAAAAATGGTAGAATGATAGATTTTTTCTTTCTTCTATTGGGAAAACAGGAATAGAGAAGCTCGTAGAAAACGAGAACTTCTCTATTCTTCTAATTATTCTATGATACGATCATTGGAGAAAGTATCTTGAATGGGAGCTTTACTTCGCCACGGTTTTAGTCAGTAATTGTACCCATGAGTATTTAGTGTTTTCTACCCAATTATCCGGTGAGACTTCGATAGTACCAGTTTTTGCTGTTATTTTTTGTATGTAAATCAATCCTTTCTTTCCATTGGCAGTTTTGAACAGGTAAACTTTATCTGCCTGAATAGCTAAGACTTCGGAGGTTGGATCTGCCAGATTTTCTATCGGAGTTGCATCTACCTGGGAGATTGCATTAAATTCTGCTTGTGATAAAGAGGTTTCAGCAAATAATGTGTGTTGTAAACCATTAATTGTCATCAAGCCATAATCACTTCTTTTAGCAGGTGAAACAAGAGCAGGTACAGCTTCGCTTCCTGAAGGCAAGATAATATCTCCGAGTGAGAAATCGACTTCGTTTGTATATTTCATGGCATCAGCAGCCATATAGGTGCGTCCAAGAAGCCATGTTGCATAATAACAACCATAATAAGCTGAAGCTGTTTCTACTATTTCTCCATCTTTTCCGTAATCCGGATCGGAGAATAAAACAGAAGGAGTAATCTCTACCAATAAGTTACGTTGGTACGTATGGCCGTCGGTACCTAGAACGACTACTGTAATACAGGCATTCTCTTTTAAAGAAGTAAACTTGTAAGTTGTTTCGTAATTAGTCGTTCCGTCTGCAAATGACTGGGCAGTTTCTTCTATCAGACTTCCCTGCATTCCGGTTTTGGAGTCTGCCTGATAAATTTCAAAACTCATGATTTCTCCCTGTACTTTGACGGTTGCCGTGTATTCAGCAATCCCTTTCGTTAATGATACTCTATTATTCTGATCGACACCCGCAAATTCGATTTTGACAGGTGCTTCATAATCAACTTCATATTTATCTGCACAACCGAATAATCCAAATAAACTGATTGACAGAATTAATGCAATTATACTATTTGTTTTCATGACTTTATTTTTTTAAGTAAACATTCTATTTAGATTAGTATCCTGGATTCTGGTAGATATTCGGGCAGTTATTAACTTCATCCTGTGGTATTGGAGCCAAGTTCATGCGCTCGTTATAGTTTCGTGTATCTAAAGTTACCCGTTGATATTCACCGTTAATTTTCTTTATTCCGACAGCCGGTAACCTCATTACCTCTTTTGCTATCAGCCATCTTCTTATATCAAAGAATCGATGATCTTCAAAACAAAGTTCTACACGGCGTTCTTTGCGTATGCGTTCCCGAAGGGTTGCCTGATTATAATCTGCGGCCAGTAAGTCTGTCGTGATACCGGCACGACGACGTATCCTGTTAAGCTGGGCTATTGCTTTTTCTCTGGCTGTATTCGTATCTTCAGCCTCATTCTCGGCTTCTGCATAATCGAGCAGGATTTCTGCATATCTCATCATTGGAAAGTCCATGTAAGTGGTACCACCTTTTCGATGATCGATACGGTCATCCAGGAACTTTGTCAGGAAGTATCCGCTTCCCCATCTATATGATTTTGACAGGTCTATTGCAGCTGGCTTACCGTTGACTAAAGGCCAGGTAGCACCATCACATAGAATACTCTGCGCCAAACGAGGATCCCTGTTAGCATAAGGAGAATTTACATTGTAACCGGAGTTTGGGTTGATGATGGCTTTCGTATTTGATTCATAACCGAGAATGGGCTGTGAGCCGTCGAGCATATCATAACAGTCTACCAGCCATTGGTTCGGACAAGTCAGTAGTTCTTTATTTACGTTCCAGGGGTCAAAGGCAGGCATCATTCCGTAAAGGTCATTTGCCGGTGCACGGAGAAATCCCATGATTACCTCACCATTGGCACGGGTATTGAATAATCGTGTGTAGCTCTTTTCGGGAGTGGTCGGATCTTCATATAAACGATAGAAATCTCCATTGTCAGCATATTCAATCATATCGTAGGCAGCATCAGCCGCTTCTCTCCAAGTTACTCCGGACGCATTGTGTAAGGGACTTGCTGCATAAAGTAATGTGCGTGCCAGATAGCCTAGGGCTGCTCCCCGGGTAGCTCTTCCGTAATCTGCTGCATCGTATTTGTCGGGCAATACTCCCGGCTCTGCAAGTTCTTTGAATTCATTAGCAATCCAACGGACTGTGGTTTCTAACGATTCACGTTTGATTTCGTCATAAAGTAACGGATCGAGTTCTTTGTCTCCGATTACTAATGCTCCGTAGAAACGAAACAGTTCGTGGTGATACAATGCACGCAGAAAGCGTACTTGGTTTTTCAGGGAAATCTTCTCTGCATCCTCCAATGGTGAACGGTCTACGTTGTTCAGGAATGTGTTTGCAGAACGGATGGCCTTATAGTAAAATGTCCATGGATGGTCACCGCCAATCAAACCTTTGGAAGCATCAATTCCCCCTTTGATAAATTTCTCGAGTTCGGGAATAACTGCCCCTCCGGCACGGGTTGTATTTCCGGCTCCATCGTCTGTTGCGTTGTCAAGCATACAAGGTGAACCACCAATGTTTGCCAAAAAACCAAAACTGCCAAGGCGGTCTCTCCCCATGCGCATACGTGCATACAAGTCGTATGCAACTTTGCGGGTCAATGTAATGTCCGAATAAACTTTCTCTGTATCCGTAAGATCCAGTTCGGTTTCTTTCATCAGGCTATCTGCACTACAACTGGCAAGCAGGACAGCCGTTACAAAGGATATAAATAGTTTTCTCATAAATTATTCATTTCAAACATTAGAAATTCAGGTTGATACCAAAATTTATTACTTTTTGTTGTGGATAGAATTGTCCATTACTATTGTTCGATGATTCAGGATCTACCTTCTTTACGTTATCCCATGTAAAGAGATTGTAGGCATTCGCATATACTCTAAGTGAACGTACTCCGAATTTTTTCAATAGTTTGCGAGGTATAGTGTAACCTAACTGAATGTTTTTCAGACGCAAGTATTTGGAGTCTTTCAACCAATAGTCAGATTTATAATAATTAGGATGCGCGGCAGTAGCTGCCTTAGTGAAACGTGGGTACGTTGCTGTTGCTGCTGTTTCCGGTGTCCATCTTCCGATATGCTCTTCGTAATAATTACCCCAGAAATTATCCCATGCAATATCCTGTTGCAGATAGATGGATGAACGGGCAGCTCCCTGAAGCAATATACTAAAATCAATTCCTTTCCAGTTCAAACCGGCAGCAAGAGAGAAAGTCATTTCAGGGACCGGATTATAGCCGATAGGAGCTTGGTCGTTAGAATCGATCACTCCATCATGATTCAAGTCTTTATATTTAATATCTCCAGGTCGGCTTACTTGTCCGAATTGAACGGGAGAACTTGCTACATCTTCATAAGAGCTAAAGAAACCGTCGGAAATATAGCCGATAAACTGTCCGATAGGATTTCCCGTTTGTGACATATAGGCATAGGGCTTTACAGATTCACTTTTCTCTACAATTTCATTGTGTGCATATCCATAAATCCCTTTTATAGAATATCCAAAATCTCCTTTTTGATCTTGATAGCCTATCTCCAAATCATATCCCTGATTTGTTACGACACCATAGTTTATGGGAGCCAATCCGTTTGAACCGGCTGCTTGAGAATATCTTTCCGGTTCACATAGGATATTACTACGACGTTCTTTAAAAAAGTCGATACTGGCAGATATTTTATCTTTCAACCATTTGGTCTCAAGTCCTAAGTTATATTTCCGTGCAACTTCCCATGTGATATTTTCATTGGCGCTTTTTCCTTGAATCAGACCTTTAATCGCAGGATTATGTGTCTCTCCAAAAGTGTAGCCTAGTCCTTCATCGTATCCTGAACGATAATAGTAAGAGAAACCTCCCAGCTTGTCATTACCAACTTCACCATAAGAGAAGCGTAGTTTAGTAAAACTTAAGATAGGGTTTTCTTTAAAGAAAGGTTCGTTAGTCAGTACCCATCCCACTGATGCTGCAGGAAAGAGCTGATAACGGTGTCCTTCCGCAAAACGGTTTGAGCCGTTATAGCCTGCGTTAACTTCGAATAGATAGCGATTCTCATAATCATAGTTAACACGTCCTACTAAAGCCTGATAGATATGAGGTACATAAGAATAGCGTCCACCGGGAGTGGAAGTGTAACTCATATTATAAAGTACCAATCCAGATATATTATGTCCGGAGAAGGATTGCTTATAACGAACTGCCGCTTCAGCATACTTCCGATGTGTAGCTGCCGTTTTATTGGTGGCTTTTGTTGGCAACACCATTTCAAGTCCTTGTTTATAAGTCCCGTTTACAGGATTATATTGATAGATATTGGGACGCTGCTGTATGCTTCGGTTATTGCTCCAGCCTGCATCGTAAGAGAATTTTCCGTCTATACTTAATCCTTTTAACAGTTTCCTTAGGTTATATTTAAAAGCAAAATCTGTCTCAAGTTTGTTATTGAAATTAAGGAAAAATCCTGAATAGCATAATGTCACGAGTGGATTCTGTCTCCATATACCATCGGCGGCGGCATAAGTCCCATTCGCATTTAAGATTGGGAATGCTTGAGGAGAATTGCGGTAGAACATGCCGAACAGACGCAGTGCTTCCTGTCCGTCAGCATCATAGCCATAGGGGCGGTTCTGACTTCCGAAACGATAAGCAAGATTCACGGATACCTTGAAATCTTCAGTTAGGTTGATATCAATATTCGAACGAGTGGTGAGCCTGCTGTATTTATATTCCGAATTATAACCTTCTTTGTATAAGCCTTTTGCTACATCGGGTGAGGCTGCTAAAAGAGCTTGTATTGTCTCATGTTCTTTAATTTTGTCTACGTCTGTCTCAAACATACCGGTTTGAGTGAAGTATCCCACAGAGACGAAGTAACGTACTGTTTTATTTCCGCCCGATAGGTTTACATTGTATTTCTGTTGGAGACCATTTTTCGTAAACATATCTACAAAGTCATTGTCCGGGTGTGTAAACGGACTTTTCTGGGTACGATATAGATAGTTGTCATATTCTGACAGGAAAAGACCGCGAGTATTACCGGTATCGGAAGGGTCAAAGCCATCATTGATAGCACCCTCACGCATGAATCTTGAAACGGATTCTGAATTTAGGGTTTGGGATATGCGATTGAAGGAAGTAATACCAAATTCAGATGAGAAAGAAATTTGAGTTTCTCCTTCACGACCTCTCCGGGTAGTTACCAATATCACACCATTTGCTCCTCGTACACCGTATACGGCTGTTGCAGAAGCATCCTTTAACACGGAGATAGTTTCAATATCATCAGGGTCGATTTGCGCCATAGGTCGTTCTACCCCGTCAATCAGTACTAAGGGGCTAGAGTCGTTCAATGAAGCACGACCACGAACAAACATCGTAGCCTGATCACCGCCGGGACGTCCGCTCTCTTGTCGGGTTACTAGTCCCGGGATGCGGCCACCTAAAGCGTTTGTGACACTTGATACAGGCATGCTTTTCAAGTCTTCAGTTCCGACATTAGAAATTGAACCGGTCAGAGATACTTTTTTCTGTGTTCCATATCCCACCACAACAACTTCATCTAATTGTGCAATGTCTTCTTCCAAAGTGACATTGATAAAAGGATGATTCTTTTTTATGGCAATAGATTGTTCTATAAAGCCGATCATTGAGATAAGAAGTGTTTGCTCTGCTTCGTTGGACAATGTAAGAGTAAATTTGCCATCCAAACCAGTCACTATTCCATTATTAGTCCCTTTCTGAAGGACAGTAGCGCCAATCATCTCCATTCCTTGGGAATCTTTAACAATTCCGCTAACTTTGGTTTGTGCACAGACATGCCAGATGGAGCTGGTTAAGCATATGAATAATATTATTATCTTTTTCATGTTTTCTATCTATTAAATAGTTTTGATGCCCGTTACCAACCTGGATTCTGTTGGATGGAAGGGCTTTCCTTGATTACTTTCAGAGGAATAGGATGATAATACATGTAATCTTTAAAATTGCGTGCTTCATCTACTGTAATGCGTGTATAATGAAGCCCGGAAGCATTTTCTTCTACTTTCATTCCGATAATAGATTCTCTAAGTTGATTGCCATCCATCCAACGTCGCAAATCGAAGTAACGATGTTCTTCAAAACAGAGTTCGATACGGCGTTCTTGCTTCACTTTTTCCATAAAGTTGTTATCTGTCACCCCATTAAGAAATTTATCATTTGTTCCGAATCCTGCTCTGGTACGTATTTTTTGTACGGCTTCTATTGCTGTCAAACCATAGCCTTCTGGATCCGCATTCATGCCGTAAGCGTGATGCATGGCTTCTGCGTAGGAAAGTAGGATATCAGATAAGCGAATCATAGGGAATAAGTGGAAAACGGTACCCACATTGGCCTGTCCGAAGTTCAGTGTTTTGTCCAGGAATTTAGCTAAATAATATCCCGTATTGGTCGAACGGTTCTTCACTTGGTTGAGTCCGTCTATGGTTGTGTTATCACTAATTCGCGTATAAATGGTATTCTTTCCATAAACCGAACCGTCATATCCGATAATTGCTGTCAAACGCGGGTCTCTGTTAGTATACATGCTTGCACCGTCAGAAGAATGGGTATAATCGCTTCCATCTTTCATGGTGAATGCATCGATCAATTGCTGTGAAGGTACTGTACCTCCTCCCTGATCTTTTGATATTGTAGGGGGATAATGCCTGTTTTCCAGACCATTGTCCTTAGCAGCCGTATAGAATAGGATATATTCCGGATTAGGATTGGCATTGATAAAGATCTTGTCGTACGTTTTAGCAGCAGTAAGAGCTATCAGACTATATTTTTTATTTCCATTCGGAGATATTGTTCCGTCTGCATTTAGATTGATTACATCTGCACAAGCTTTGGCTGCAAGTTTCCAACGTTCCGTCACATCCGAGCCGTCAGTATAGCCTAGTAGTGGATCGTTATTATCCGTTCTGTTGTAGAGTGGGCTTGCGGCATAGAGTAATGTCTTGGCTTTAATAGCAAGTGCCATTCCTTTAGTCATACGGCCATAAGAACCATTCCCACCTTCCGGATCAACTTTCAATACAGCGGCAGCACTCTCACATAACTGTACGATGTGATTGACGCAGTCTTTGAAAGAGTCTCTTGCCTTTGTCTGCAGTTCAGGATCGTCGACTTCGTAAATACGATCGACAATAGGAAAGCCTCCGTAGTGTCTTAACAGGTTAAACTCAAATAAGGCTTGTAAACATTCAGTTTCCGCACAATAGGTATCTTTAAATGCCTGGATGTCTTCTTCTGTCTTATTTTGTAACACCAAGTCAGCCTCACGCAAATACTTGCGGGCAAAAATGGCTTGTTGAATTCCCTTGTATGACTTATTCCAACATTCTTCAATCGGATTTGAAGAAGTGATATACCCACGAGACAATTTATGAATATCCGAATCTATGATTGTGCTTATTCCATCATTGGTGGCTGCATCTAAAAAGGCATTTCCTACGTGGTTGAAGCCTTCGGGAATATATGCATACACCTGATTAATCGGTTTCAGATAGTTCTGTTCATTCGTAAAAATATCATCAGGCTGGGCCCAGTCATAGGGCATGTCATCCAGATAATCACAACCGGAAAATGTTAGTGTTGCGCTTATTGCCAAATAAATTATCGATTTTTTCATGCTATCAGAATTTTAAGGAACAACCTATACTCATGTTTCTCGTCAAAGGAGCTGCCAGTGAAGGAGCTTCAGGATCAACCCATTTATATTTTGTCCAGGTAATCAGATTCGTTCCGCTAAGGAAAAGTCTCAATCCCTTAAGATGGATTTTCTGTATCATTTTTGTAGGAAAGTCATAGGCAACTTCCAGTGTTTTTAATCTTAAGAAATCAGCATCTTTCACATTTAATGTACTTATCTGCCTGTTATTAAGATTGGCATTGTCCAGTGTTGTTAAACGTGGGAATGTTGCATTCTGGTGTTCGGGTGTCCAGTAATCAAGTTGATGTTCAAATATGGTTCCGTTATCTGTGAAAGGATTCATCACAATGTCCGAATATTGATGAGAGACTTTTGCGGCTCCCTGAAATAATGCGGTGATCGAAAATCCTTTGTAGCCGACTCCTAAGTTAATACCATACATGATTCTGGGAATGTCTCCGTAACCGATAGGTACCATATCGTTTACATCAATCTGTCCGTCTTTGTTTATATCTTCATAACGTACATCACCTGGTTGGACATCAGAGAATGTTTGTACAGGAGAGGCTGCTATTTCTTCCCAAGAATTGAAAAAGCCTTTTGCAATGTATCCTCGATTTTCTCCTAAAGGCCGTCCCTGATTCTTCAACCATTCGTATGGCTGATCTACTTCACCGTTTGCAATCAGTTCATTCGTAGAATAAGAGAATGTACCACCTATGAAATAGCTCCAGTCTGCAATATTTGAATTCCACATGGCAGATAAGTCTACTCCATGGCTATTGATTTTGCCTATATTCTGCTTAAATTCCTTTACATTGCCGACAAGAGAACTGATTTTGTTATTTACTACATACATATCATGACGGTTGTCTTTAAAAAATTCTGCTGTAACAGATAACCGGTCTGAAAATAGTCGGGTATCTATTCCGATATTCAGAATTCTAGCTTTCTCCCAAGTCAATCCGGGATTTGGAAGTATATCCTGAATGTATCCTCCAAGCTTTGTTCCCATGTTTACCCCTGTGATATAGACTTCGTTTTGCGGCCACATACGTCCCCTGTAATAAAAGGCATCTACGCCGGATGAGTTGCCGACTTGTCCATAAGATGCTTTTAGCTTCAGGTAGGGCACTATTTTTTTTGCATCTTTCCAGAAAGATTCGTTAGAAACAGTCCATCCGGCAGATATTGTAGGGAAGAAACCGAATTTGTGTCCCGGACCAAATTTGTGAGATCCCTGATAAGCTCCGATAACATCGATGCCATATCTTTTATCATAATTATAGCCGAACCAACCATTTACGCTTTGGAATCGGGTTGGCAATACCATTTCATCATTGCTTTCATATTGTTCATAGAAAGCTAAAGCCGAAACTCCATGTTTTCCAAAGGTACGGTTATAATCTAATTGAGCCACGATACCGGTTCGGCGGAAAGAACTGGTATTATCTACCTTGTTTATCATCGAGTCATCTTCGCGGGTCCGGCGGAGAACATTCTCATTCGTCGCATCCTTTTCGTAATATGCGAAAGTTATTGTACGTCTGATAGAAGAAATTGTGCGTGAATCCATGGATAGAGCAACAGAAGCTTTTAATCCCTCTGTTATGAAGGAAAGATCCTGTGAGAGTTTCGTGCGGAAAGAACCATACAATTGTTTGTCCTGGAAGTAGCCGGAGCGATTTAGCATTGCCCATGGATTTTCACGGAATGCATTTCCTGCTACAATTTTCCCATCTTCTGCATTGATAACATTGCCGTATTGATCTGTATATCCTTGGTCATTGTACCATTCTGGGAAGATTCCTTGCGGTAATGTGACTAGATTTTTATAGATATTTTCGGCTCCGCTGCCAGGGCCATTCTGACTTTGATACCAGCCATACAGATTTACATCCAGTTGGGTAGTGCGAGTTACGGCAAAATCGATATTGGAACGGATATTAAACCGTTCGGCAGAGTGATTGGTATTATAATCATGTGAATCATCTGTATTGAAGTAGCCATTGTTACGAGTATACATTGCATTCACGAAATATGTACTTTTTTCTGTTCCTCCTTGGATATTAAGATTATAGCGTTGGCTCCATCGGATATCCTTTAAATATTTATCAGCCCAATCTACATTGGGATATAAAATGGAATTAGGATCATTCTTAGCATAATTCATTATATCATAGTTCGAATACAAGGGATCCAGATTGTCATTATGGCGGGCTATGTTGTGCTGTCTTGCATAATCGGCTGCGTTTAATGACTTTAATTCTTTAAGTGGTTGTTGAGCTATAATTTGAGCTGTCAATTCAACCTGCGGTTTCCCCTTTGCTCCCTTACGAGTTGTAACCAGAATAGCTCCACTGCCTGCACGCATTCCATATAAGGCTGTTGCTGCAGCATCTTTCAATACGGTAATTGATTCTACTTCGTGTGATGACAAAACAGCAAAATCCCGTTCCTGTCCATCAACCAATACTAATACATCGGGCGAATTACTTCTTTGCCCTCTTATCCAGAATGAATTCTGTTCATTCACTAATCCACCACCTTGCACTTGTCGGGCAAAATAACCAGGTACCAGTCCGGCTAATACTGTCGAAAGATTTGTAACAGGTAGATTGCGTAACTGTTTACCCGAAATGGTGTAGGCTGAACCGTTATAATCTCCCGTAGGGAGTACACGATATCCTAAGTCCAAGGGTACATCTTCTTTGTTTTGGACATTTTGTGCCTGGCTTATAAGAAAACCAGGGAGTAGTCCCACCAACAAAATTTTTCTTAAAAACTTCATACGTATAAATTTTGAGTTAACACCATAGTAGATTGATTGATGATGAGGCCCTCATTTATCACCTTCAGTGTGGTGACGATTGCTGATAGGTGTATGAGAAGCCATTTTATTGTTATCATTTTGAGACATGAGAAACCAATATAGTTCCCCATGTCTCAAGTTTTTAGATTACTTCCATGATTCTACTCGTAAATCATTCACAGGATCGCGACGTAACACTAATTGTTCTTTCACTTTATAGCGTTTGCCTGCCAATTCATAGGTGTAATTCAGGTTGATTTCCGGACAAGGTTTGTCTCCACTGTTGAAGGTGTAAGTCGGACTTTGGGCAATGTAGCTGCCATTTCCTTCAATGATTGTAACTCCTCCTTCTATACCTTCTATTTGAACATTGTAGTCTGAACCAGATTCGCCGTTGTTGTCGATTGTCAACTGGAAACGATTGATGTTGCTTTTTGCTAAGTTTGCTACTCCGGGTCTTAACAATTTATTTTTCGCGAGAGTACTTAGTTCCAATGTATTATTATTTATCAAGTCTTTTTCTTTATACACCACAGTGGTACCTTCTATTGTATTTCCATTATCGTCTACTTCACTTACTTCACCTTGAAGGTAGTAAACTCCGGAAAAGGAACTGACATACTTGATTGCTACAATAGAATAATCCGCTCCCTCGCGAATAGTGTTCATGGAACTTTCTGTAACTTTGAAAGGGAGGGCATAATGTGTAGTCAGACTTAATGGATCTGTATAAAAAGCATCTGTAAACTTGATTTCAACATCTGCTACAGGTAAATTAGATTTCCGCACTTTAAATATCTCCGGATCTTCCAATATGTAATATTCTTCGGGGAGAAGTGTAAGAGGAGTACCCTCTAATAAAGAAGCATCCAAGGTGAATTTAGCCCAATCATTCATGTCAACTTCTCGTTTACCTCCTAATGATACTCCTACATATATAGGCATATCACGGTCTGATATTACTGTACGCAATGGGTTCTGTAAAGCAAAACCAACATTTGTTGTTTCATAATCATGCGTATAATCTTCATAGCAAGACGATAAACAAGTCGTCAAAGCGAGCAATATTATTTTTGCAATTTTCATAATCGTATATAATATTAGTTATTATTCCACCCCATATTATTTTTGAGGTTTGGGTTCTTTAATAATTCGTCGTTAGGTAACGGCAAATAGTAATAGCGAAGTGCATCCAACGGACGTTGTTCTATTTCTTTTATTTCATAAGAAAGACCGTTATCTGTTTTTGTCACTTGTATTCCTTCAATAGTGGTATCTAGGGGAAGTAAACAGCGGCGTAAATCCCAAAAACGGTGATCTTCGAAAGCAAATTCTATGCGACGTTCATTTTGGATTAATTTCCGGAATGCGTCTTTACCTTCAGAAGCTACTTCTGACAAATAGGTAGCATCTGTGATACCACCTGATTTCTCACGTATGATTTTTAAGACATCATAAGCACTATATTTACAGTCGTCACCTTTACCTTCAGGTCCCCATGCTTCATTAGCGGCTTCTGCATAATTCAGCCAAACTTCTGTTTTACGTAATAATGGGTTAAAGTGCCGAGAATTCAATGTTTGAATTGGGTCCAGCATATTTTTTTGTGTAGTAGACAAGAACTTAGATAAATAATATCCCGAACGACTGGCATAAATGTGAAAACTCTCTGAATCTTTTCCACCTTCAGATACATCAATGTTTGAGTTATAAGCTCCAAACTTTTTTCCTTGATAATATAGATTCATATTGAATCGGTTATCTCTAGCTATCAGATACGGATCTTGCTCGTCATATAATGAACGTGAATCTGTTATTGGATAACCATTTTTGGCAGGAAAGGCGGCAGCTAAATTATGGGAAGGAATTGTTTGTGCATTTCCCAAATAAAAAGGAGGATAGTGTCGGCTTTCCATACCATGTACAAGTCCCATGTAGGTGCGGAAAATAAAATCGGCCGGGGTATCACTGCCAGCGTCAGCCAAATCTTTAGCAGCCATCGCTGTAAAGGTATAGTTTATCCCTGCGTTTTTGAGCACTTCATTGGCAAAAAGAGCAGCACGTTCCCAACCAGCTTGATAAGTAGCTTCATTCAATACAGTAAAATTACCCATGCCATTTATTTGAATTACATCCTTGTCTTGATAAGCCGGACTTGCTGCATAGAGCAAAGTTCTTGCTTTAAGAGCATTTGCCGCTAATCCGCAAGCTCTACCAATTTTAGATTTTCCGACAACTACATCATCTCCTGTGTAAGTTACAGGCAAACGTCTGGCAGCTTCTTCACAGTCGGAAACAATCTGGCTGACGCAATCTTTATATGAGTCACGTTTAAACAGGCTCGGCTTCGCAGATTCCTTATCACCAATGAAATGGTTGGTGATCGTATATCCCAATGCTTCTCCTTCGTCTGTTCGTCCTCCATAAGTTTGTAACAATTTGAAGCTGCACCATGCTCTTAAAAAATAGGCTTCGCCAAGTAAACGAGTCTTTATTGCCTGATCAGTTTCTTTACTTACACGATTGTATATTACATCATCTGTAACTCCTTTTTCCATGAATAGATTGATGCTTTGTATCTTATCATACATAGTGTCCCAATTTCCAAGTGGATTTGTTGATCGGCTGAATGCTCCCATGCTAGCCCGGTATACACTCGAACCATAATTTCGGGTTAGTGCATTGTCTGTTGCAGCATCTAAGAAATTATCATCATAATGATCCGGAACAACCATTAAATCTGCATATACTTGCGTCAAAACGGCTTGTGCCATATCGGGATTAGTCCATACGGTCTCACTGGACCATTCATTTGTTAATTTAGGATCAAGCAGATCTTCACAAGAAACAATACTTCCCCAAACACAGGCTAACAGTATTAATTTGCTTATTTTCATATTTGCATATTTTTTAAGTTTAGAAAGAGACGGATAAACCGCCGGTTACAGTCATATAGGCCGGATAATTTGTGATTCCGGCATTTAATCTTTCCGGGTCCAGATCCTTTATTTTAGAGAAGGTAAGCAAATTTGTACCACGTACGAATAGTTTACATTTGTTTGCAAAGAATCTACCTGCCTTATTTTCAAATGTATAACTAAGTTCTACATTTTTCAAACGGAAAAATGAGCCATTCTCTGTCCAGAAACTGGAATCACGAAAGTTGTTGCTTTTTGTCGTTGTTGTTAATCGGGGCATTGTACCTGAAGGATTATTAACCTCATGGTAGCGATTTAATGCTAATTCAGAGTATCCATTCAGACCATTATTCCAATAATAAGCGTTTGTACATAATTGAGTAATACCTGTATGAAGAGTTCCTAACATATAAAGTCCAAACCCTTTGTATTTGAGGTCTACATTGATTCCCCAAGTAGTTACAGGAAAACTTTGCCCTAGGCTCATACGGTCATTATCATCTACAATCCCATTGTTGTTTAAGTCAGCGTATGCAATATCACCGTTTTGATATATACCGTATGATTGTAATGAGTGACCTTCTAATGGAATGTCTTTTCCAAATAATCCTAGTGCCTGTAAACCAAAAATAGTACTAGTAGGCCGTCCAATGGCTTTACGATAGCTTTCCACTCCTTCTATTTCATTCCATTTATCTAATTTATTTTTTGAATAAGTCATATTGGCTCCGACTGTGTATAAAAAGTCTCGTCCGATATTCCCTTTCCAGTTGATTGCAATATCTATACCTTGATTAGTCACTTGGCCGATATTTTCATACATGGTATAATTCCCTGCTGTAGCGGCATATTGGGCGTTATTCACTCCGATGATGTCTTTTCTACATTCATGGAAATAATTGAGTTCTGTGCTTAGGCGATTATTAAAGAATAATCCTTCGATACCAATATTAAACTCTTGAGAGTATTCCCATGTTAAATCAGGATTTCCCCAGCGAGCTAAACTAACTTTATGATCTGTTTGATCCTGGAAGAAGTTATAGTTACCATTATTATTCCAACCAGTTTGATACAAGAAGAATCCAGTATTACCTGTATAGCCTAATACACCGAAACTTGCTTTTAGCTTCAGGAAGTTAACAGCTTTTGCTTCTTTCATGAAACTTTCGTTAGAAATTATCCATGAAGCTCCTACAGCCGGAGAAAAGAAAAAACGATCGTTTTTATCAAATTTGTTGGACCCCATACCAGCCAGAGTTAGCTCGGCTAGATAGCGTTTGTCATAACTATAGTTTAAACGCAGAGAGATGTTGGCATCTTTAAAATCTTGTGTCATTCCTGTCATCTCATTCTTTGTATACCGGAATGCGCCAATTGCTGAAAAGTCATGCACTCCTAATGTGCGTTCATATCCTATATCTGCACGCATACCAAAATAGCGGTAGGTATTATTGGAGGCTATCTTTTGCGTTTTGGGCAAATCCAGCTTTTTCATCTGTGTATATCGGGTGATAGTTTCACCGTCTAAATCACTATAAGTGTCAATGGCATAAGTTGGATAAGTATTCCTTAATTCTTGACGTAAGTAACTATAATTGTCAAAAGTTACATAAGCATTAAATGTCAATCCCTTAACGTATTTATTGAAGTCAAAATTTGCTCCAAGGTTTGTCTGGCTATTTACATACCTTTCGGAGGTGTCACCTCCATAAACCATATCTGCATATAAATTGTCTACTATCCGTGTGCTGGCTCCGAAGAATGGCGTGCCATCTTCATTGGGGGTAAACTGTCCCGATAATGTTTCATTAGGAATAATGAAAGGGTACTCATTGGGACGATTAGAAGATAATGTACTGAATATGCCTGCACCATCTTTTGCTCCCCAGTTTTTCAGTTCCACACGAGCTGCAACATCTGCTGTTACTGTAAGAAAATCGGTGATTTTAATATCCAGATTACCACGTGCATTCATACGGTGTAAAGCCGAACGTTCTCCAACTTTTTCTAATCCGGAACCACCAGTATATCCACCAACTAATGCGTATTTCACACCTTCATTACCTCCATTAAACCCAATTGTACCTTTCCGGTAGATATTTTGGTTTAATAAGAACTCATTGTAATAATCAACATTTGGATACAATACATCATTGACTCCACTACTATTTCTGTATCCTTCTAATTGCGTGTCAGTATAATAAGGATTCATCCCATCGTTTATACGAGCTTCATTAAACAATTTTGAATAGTTGTAGGAATCCAGATACTTAGGTACACGTGTAGAGGGCTGTATACCGTATTCTACCCCGACACGAACAATTCGTTTATGAGCTTCTCCTCTTTTAGTACGTACCAAGACCACTCCGTTTGTGGCAGCTGCTCCATACAGGATTTTGGCTGTAGCATCTTTTAAAACTTCGATGGATTCTATTTCTTCCGGTAAAATATCATCTATCGGGCGTTCTATTCCGTCAATAATAACCAAGGCCGTATTTGTTCCATTATTGTGTTGTCCACGTACATATAATGTTGATGTGTTATAGCCCAAGCCGCCATCACCGGAAATAGCAATTAGTCCGGCAGCCTGTCCTTGTAAGGCATTGGATAATTGTAAATCAGGGTATTTTAATACATTTTCCATAGATAACTTGGATACTGTACCTACCAGGTCCCGCTGATACGTTTTTCCACCGTCTGCACGTTCGTGTATGTCTCTTTCTGAAGCATATAGATCTTCATTTTGTAATTTGATGACAGTGGGTTGTTCTTTTGCGAGGTTTATTACAACATCTTTATAACCGAACGCTTCAATTAATAAGGTTCCATCAGCTTTTGTTTTGAGTGCAAATTTTCCATTTGCATCTGTATAGTTTATAATAGAACCTTCACCGCTCAATACTGTTACTCCGCTTAGCGGTTTACCTGTGTTGTCTGTCACCAGCCCTTTCACTTCAATAAGGGCTGTTTTTTTCTTTTTAGGTTTATCCTGTGCTTCTAGCGAAGTGGCTATGCCGGATAATATAGCAGTGACAAACAGAATAAATATGAATTTATTATATCTTTTCATTTGATTAAGCCATTTTAATTACCAATATGGGTTTTGTTGCAAATTATTCAATGCGTCTACGTCATGTTGAGGCAAAGGATACCAGTAATTCTTCTTTGTAAAAGAACGCACTTCCGGAGTTATATCGATTTGTTCATAATCATAAGTCAATGTAGACTTGTCCGTGATACTTCCATGATTAGATTCTCGTGGTGTGAATAATGCTCCCTTAATAGGATAAGTATCCTTGAATGTTTCTTCTAAGATCATCCAACGGCGGATATCCCACCAACGATGATTTTCAAACATTAATTCTACGGCACGCTCACGGCGATAAGCTGCACGGAATTTATCAGGATCGGCTACAATATCTGATGGCAGATCTGTTAAGCCAATTCGTCTGCGAAGAATATTAATAGCTTCTGCAGCTGATATAGGACATCCCTCAATAGTTGCCGTAGCACTTCCGCAACCCTCGAATAGCGCTTCTGCATAATCTAAATAAATTTGCGAAGCACGGATATATATGGTGAGGAAGCGATAGTCCCACCAACAGTTCGGATTGTTTTTTTCAAGATACTGATTACATTCCGGCCACATGAACTTTTTACACATAAATCCTGTGAACATTCGTTTGTTGCAGTCTTTTTGAGTTAACATGTGTTGATAGGCTGCTCCTCCTTTGTAGGTTGTAATGTAATAGGTACGTCCATCAGCGTAATGTCCCCAAGTAGTTCCAGGTAAAAGTATGTTGTTGTAGAAACGGGGATCACGATCCTCAAATGGTTTATGGTCATAGTCAAGTGCATAGCCGCTTCGTGGGTCATCAATCGGGTAATAAATACCGTCTGCTCCCTTCTTGTCAAACATGTTGACGATATTCAAACTTGGGCAGCACATGGAATTTCCATCTGGTCCCGAACCGAATGCAAGATCCTCATATTGCCAGAATGTGCGGATAGTGCGTTTTTGGTTTTGATTAGCAGCGTTAGGAAATTGTCGCTTGACCCAAATGTATTCCGGTTGATGTACAGGTGGATATTTAAAATAGAAAACATTCGTATATTCTTCTTTACTAGCCAAACCATAGGGATAAGGGGCAGACTTGCTTCCATCCATATAACGTATTACTTCATAAGCTGATTTTGCTGCGGATTTTGCGCGTTCCGTGTCATAGCCTTTGTTTTCTGTAGAATTTAAATCATTCTGCATCAATGGACTTGCATCAAACAACTGTGCCCATTCTTTAAGTGCCATTGCTGCAATTTTTGTGGGTCTTCCATAGTTTGGATCATCCCAACTGTCAGGTAACATGTAGATTGCTTTTTGTATATCTTCCATCATCCAGTCGTGTGATTCATGGTAGGTCATACGGGGAATGTCATCATCTCCACCTTCAAACACCTTGTCAATAATAGGCATCCCCCCATATCTTTTGATTATCTGAAAGTAGAACCAAGAACGATAGAAATAAGCTTGTCCCAGAATCTCATTTTTTTGTTCAGGTGTTAAAGGAGCCTTATCGATATCATTAATAATGCGGTTATTGATACGCAACGCCTTATATGACCGAGATATAGCTGTACTTCCAGCATTACCGATTTCGAAAGTCTTATTTGACTTGGCATTACTTAACCAGTTTCCGGAATGTAAAGTAAAAACAGCAGATGAATTATCTGTGGTTGCCATCTCGTCTGCAAAGAGACCGACAAATGCGCGTCCATTTTCCCAATTATCCATCACCATAACATTTTCCAATTGGTTGAAAGATTGATCTAAGAAACCTCGTAAGGAATAGTAATCCCTAAAGATATCATCTTCTGTCAATCCTACATCTTCCCTTTTATCTAAGAAGTCTTCACAGCTTGTCATCCCGCCAAGAATGAAAACTGAACAGATATATAATAATACTTTTCTCATCTTTATTTCTTTTGAATATGGTTAAAATGAAACTCTTAGTCCTAAAGTGTAAGTACGGACAATCGGATAGCTGCCTACACCTCCTGTTTCAGGGTCCACACGTTTGTCCCCTTTCCAGAAGGTTAGTAAATTATTCCCGTTCATGTAAACCTGAAGATTAGAGATATGTGCTTCACTCAACCATTTTTTAGGGAATGTATATCCTATCTCCATGTTCTTTAATCGTATATACGAATAGTCGGAATAGCGATAAGTACTTTCCACTTTGTTGTATGTATTGTTCAAGTGTGTAGCAGGTCGCATAACACCCGATGAGTTAGCTGTTTCCGGCGTCCATCGTTCCATGGATTTTGGTTGAACACGTATGTTTGAAGCTGGAAAATCCCACAAATATTGATCGAACTGTAACTTATATATATTGCGCGGTGAATAGAGCATTGCGCTGAAGTTAAGTCCTTTCCAATTGAACCCGAAAGAAAATCCGATAGTAGTCAATGGGTAATTTAATTCGTCTACAACTACCTTGTCGTTTGAGTTGATTATTCCGTCTCCATTGAAGTCTATATAGATAAGGTCTCCCGGAATTACTTGCGATGCTGTAGTACCATTTATAGCTGTTTGTGCGTAATTGAACACATCGTCTATCGAACCATAATTACCGATCGCAATAAAACGGTTTTGATAATCAATCGGTTTACCTGCAGCTTTCAAGTGCTCATCCGCATTTCTAGGATCATCTTTATAGACAATCCGGTTTTCGCTGGCTGCAAAAGTTAAAGCTCCCCAGTAATTAAAATTACGTCCGATTTTGTCATTCCAGCGTAACTCTAATTCTAAACCATGATTTTTCGTTTCTCCTCGGTTGATAGCGTTAAAAGTAGCTCCTACAATAGAAGATGTGGTTTGTGGAGTCATTAGAATATCTTTACGATTCTCTTTAAATAAATCCAAAGTTAAATCTAACTTATTCCATAAACCAATTTCTATTCCAAAGTTATGTTTTGTCGCTTTTTCCCAAGTTGAAGTCAAGTTAGCAATATCTCCTTCTGTATAGAGCGGGCTATGTGTGACTCCTTGTGTATTTCCTAATTCAATACTTCCTAAAGAATTAAATAATTGGATGTAATTCCAACGTGCAGCAGCTGCATCACTACCGACTTTTCCGTATGAATATCTAAATTTTAGGTTAGTCAGCACATCTCCAACATGTTTCTTTATAAAAGGTTCTTCTGAAGCACGCCATCCTAAAGAATAGGAAGGGAACAGGCCGAAGCGTTGCCCTCGGGCAAATTTTTCCGAACCTGTATAAGAGATATTCATCTCTGCCAAATAACGTTCTTTCCAGTTATAAGTAACACGTCCCACCCATTCTTCACGATAACTTGGGAATTTGATAACTTTATCATCTTTTGAATCAGATACTTGACGGTTCATCAGCGCTAATGCTGTTACATTATGACTCCCGAATGAACGCTTATATTCCACAGAGAATTCGTAATATAACTTACGATTATAACCATCCAAATTATCATAAGAAACGTTGGGAGGGAGTTCAATATCCTCATCATTTGGCCATCGTTTTTCCAAAATCATGGGGTAAGTGAGGGAACCATCTGCATTGACTGTCGGATTAGAATAATCATATTCGCGATGGTATTTAATAATACTGTTTCTGGATTCAAAATCATTGTTACCCCAAATTTCACCAGTCTTTATACTAGAACGAGTAGTGGAAGCAGAGGTGTATGAAACTTTAGCGGCAGCTTTTAGTCCTTTAGTTAGAAAGTCCAGTTTTTGTTCCAAACGAACATCATACCATCCCTGAAAGGTTTTATACAGTTGTGATCCATTTGTATTCATATTACAAACAGGATTATAGCCGGCAGTAGATCCATCTCCCCAATAGCCATCACTATACTTTATCGGAAAGGAATTGGTTGGTGCCGCAATGATTCGAGTGTACACATCATCAGCAAAGTTGTCATTGCGATAACCCATTTTTCCAGCAATATTTACTGATAAGGAAGTTGTTTTAGTTAAATTAAAATCTAAATTTGAACGCCAGTTATAACGGCGATAGTAGTTCCTTGGATCAAAATTCTCCTGTTTCTGTAAATCATAAATATCACCGTCATTTTGATAACCGATGGAGGCGAAGTAACGCATGAAATTGGTTCCTCCGCTGATATTCACATTATATTGTTGGGAAAAACCTGGTTTAACCAACTCATCCCACCAATCTACTTGTGGAAAGACATCATTATAAGGGCCGTAGTTGCCTGTATCAAAAGCATTTGACCAAGCATTGATGACAGATTGTTTAATTTGTTGATTCCAGTTGTTGTCATTAGCTACAGCTTCATTATACATTTTCATAGATGTAACATAATCTGCCCATTCCATATTTGCAGTAGTCTGTTTAATACCAAAGCTTGTAGAAAAATTGATGTTTGGTTTCTTATCTTGTCCGCGTTTGGTTGTTAACAATATTACACCATTTGCACCTCGAACCCCATATACAGCTGTAGCAGAAGCGTCTTTTAGAATAGATATAGACTCGATTTCATTCATGTCAACATCGTTCATATCCCTTTCTATACCATCCACTAATACTAAAGGGTCAGAGTTTTGCCAGGAAGCCTTACCACGAATGTACATTTTGGTATCACTTGCTCCAGGCTTGCCTGACGTATTGATAGCTACCAAACCATTTAGTTTGCCTTGTAAAGCTTCTGATACAGAAGTAATATTACCTCCTTTCAACAATTCTTCTCCTTTAGTTTGGGTAATGGCGCCTACACTTGATACCTTTTTCTGAATACCATAACCTACTACCACTACTTCTTCTAGTTGTTTGCTGTCTTCTTCCAGAGAAATGATAGGCTCTTTTTTCAGATCATCCACTTTGATTTTCTTTTCTTGATAGCCGATATAAGAGATTTTGAGTACAGCATTAGCAGCTACAGATAGCGTAAACCGACCATCTATGTCAGAAATGGTACCATTCGAAGTGCCTTCAACAGTAATATTTACTCCTATTAAAGGTTCATTACTTTTTGCATCTACAATTTGTCCTTTAATGCTATGATTCTGCCCCCAAAGTAGAGGAGGAGAGAGTAGCAGAGCTAGAAAGAGTAGACACATCCACTTAAATTCCAAGTTTTGATGTTTCATAGTAATAACGTTAAAAAGTTGTGTGTATAAAAAACATTCTTATTTCTTTTTTTCTGTTTTGGGTAAGGTTCTACTATACAGCGTTTAGCCCATATTTTGTAAGCCTTTGTCATTTCAACTACTTTTTGCCTATAGCATTATTGTTCATCAATAATGCTATAGGCAAAATGAGATAATTTGATTTTATAGTAATATTCTTTAAAGATCTCATATGTATAAATTTGAAGTAAACGTCGTGCTAACTTTATTGATTATTCTGAATTTTATCCATTAATACCTTCATCCAGTATCCTCCGATCACCGAACGGGCTCTGAAGCCTACCCATCTACCGCTGTCTGTATGGTGCCAGTCGCTGATAGGTACACGAGAGACTGTTTCATTGATATATTTATAGACAGGATCAGAGAATTTTTGGAAAGTTTCCTTATCTGATGACATAGCTGCTGTCCACATGATCCAGTCGGATTTTGTGTATTCTTTACGAGAGTCCAGAGGAAGCCCGTAAGGATTCTGCTTTGTCAAGTAATAGTTTATTTCTTTTCCGATTACATTATTAGGAAATAAATTCAGATTCCACAACTTATCCCAAACCATATTGTATTTTTGGCTCCAAGTATCTTTACGGTCAAAAGCCAGGCGATAATGACTACCTTCATTTGCCATTTCTTCCCATTTCACCGCCATTTTCTTGGCTATAGCCGCATATTTGTCTGCTACATCATTTAATCCGAGCATCCGAGCCATTTCGCTGTATCCGGCCACTCCCATGATCGCCTTCACGGAAAGATTGGCATTATGAGCCCAATGTCCGGCGAAGTCATCCGTGCAAAGTTGGTTTTCCGGGTCCTGTCCAGACTAAGTTTTTTTTA
>NZ_JAHQVH010000089.1:0-2907 GCF_019052435.1 Bacteroides sp. MSK.20.12
ACTCGTTTCCACTCACAAAGATAGTCGCGGTCTTGCTTTTCATAGAGGAAATATAAAGAATATCATTGGGATAATCGAATAAAATCGGCAGATTATGGCAGAAAAGTATGGATACCCGGTCATGAAACAACAACGGAAAGGCAAGGGGAGCAATCCATAAATGTTAATCTGGGCGATATATAAAAATGCAGCTTGTTTATTTATTATAGGAGCATTTTTGTATTTTTGTAGCTGCTTAATAAAAAAACAGGAAAGAGTAAATAAGCGTTGTGAAAGTCAAATGATGCATAATACGATAAACTCACTTAAAGCCAAGTCAAACATGAGCAATAGTTCCATCAATGAGCTGTTTGCTCATAGCTCTTTATTGGAACTGCCCAAAAAACATATCCTAACGTCCTCTTTCCAGAATGATAAAAACTTTTATTTCATTGAAAAAGGTATAGCACGCTCATATTGTGTAATTAACGACAAAGAACTCACCTCATGGTTTAGTACAGAAGGAGATATCGTTTTTTCGACGAACAATTTTTATGGGAACCAACAAGGGTACGAATATGAAGTTGTTCAGTTATTGGAAAATACGGTATTATATGCCGTGCCGATAAAAGATTTAGAAAAGCTGTATCAGACTAATATAGAAATAGCGAACTGGTCAAGGATTTTGCATCAAGAGGCTTTTATAATGAATGAAAAGCGTTTAATTTCAAGACTGTATAAGTCAGCGGAAGAACGATATATAGAATTGTTGCAAACACGTCCGGATCTCTTCCAAAGAGTAAATTTGGGTTATATTGCATCTTTTTTAGGCATCTCTCAAGTTACGTTGTGCCATTTGAGGAACAAGATTAAATAATAGGGTTGTTTCGTTTCCTTCGCATTGCTTTATTCTGCTTTTTTAAGTAGTTTAAAAAAAATGTCATACCATTGTCCTAACTTTGCAATTGAAAAAATTGAATACCAAATGAAAAATGTGAATCATATAATATGGGCTGATTTAATTCGTGTGATAGCCATTTTAATGGTCATCTGTATCCATTGTTCAGACCCTTTCAATGTTTCTCCTGAAGCTCGTTTAAATCCGGAGTATAACTTATGGGGGAGTATTTATGGAGCTTTCTTGCGTCCGTGCGTACCGTTGTTTGTGATGCTGACAGGAATGTTATTATTACCGGTAGAACAGGAAATCGGACAATTTTATAAAAAAAAGATGCTTCGTGTAATAGTCCCTTTTATTGTATGGTCTTTATTATATAACTTGTTTCCGTGGTTTACGGGTATTTTAGGGCTGAATAATTCTGTTTTGTCTGAAATGTTTGCGTATGCAGGAGAGTCTCCAAGTCAAACTTGGGATAGTTGCTTGCATAATATTCTTATGATTCCTTTTAACTTCAATACATATACAGTTCCTTTATGGTACATATATATGTTGATAGGATTATATTTGTATATGCCTTTTTTTTCTGCATGGCTGAAACAAGCAACAGAGAAACAAATGAAAATATTCTTATCCGTTTGGTTTATCACATTATTTCTGCCTTATTGCCAAGAATATATATCCAGCTATATAGGAGGTACTTGTGCTTGGAATGACTATGGCACTTTATATTATTTTTCAGGTTTTAGCGGTTATCTGCTTTTAGGCTATTATTTGAAAGACAGAAACAAGTTGTCGGTGAAAAAGACTGTTATTTTATCTCTCATTCTTTTTAGTGTCGGTTATGCCATAACGTATTATGGATTCAGGAATATGACTTCACAACCTGATATTACAGAGCGCCAAATGGAATTATTCTTTTTATACTGTTCGCCCAATGTCTTTTTAATGACGGTTGCCTGGTATTTATTAATTCAAAAAGTAAAGGTAACGTCTCCCTTAATGATATCAGCCTTAAAGAATATAACAAAATGTGGACTGGGCATCTATATGGTACATTATTTTGCTGTAGGAATAGGTTATTTAGCAATTGACAGAATTGATTTACCTATATTCATGCGTATTCCAGCGACAGCTTTATTTGTGTTTATCATATCGTGGTGTATAGTTGCATTATTCTACAAAGTGCTGCCTAAGGCAGCGAAATGGATAATGGGATAGTTTAGTTTTGCTACATAAATGTAAAACAGATAAAAGAAAAAAGGGAGCAGTCCGAAAATTAAGGGGAGTGATTTGGGGCAATCACATTCTTAAAATAGATTCATTCTTGCACGTTTTTGATTCTTTTCACCACAGAGGACACGGAGGGCACAGAGGTGAATTTGTTTTATGACTTATGGTTGTGACCCTAATTTTGATGCGTAATCCTCCTACCATAAAGTTGAAAAAACATGAAAACATCTGCCACCTGCAACGAAAAGCGTGTAATGTACTAGTTGATAAATAGTTGGAGCGTTGCAGATACCTGCGGCAGATAGGTTGCAGATAAAGTATCTGCAACACAGTATAAACCTTACATAAGCTAATTCTCCAGGAGGGCAAAAGTTTATTGTATACATTGACTTCCCGTTTCCAGGCGGGGAACTGTCGTTTCCTGCATTAGAAATTACAGTTTCCACGGCAGGAAACGAGAGTTTCTAAGGCGGGACACTACAGTTTCTACGTAAGGATACTGTCGTTTCCCCGTAGACACTGTCATTTCTCCATAGAGTGATCCCAATTATCCCATAGCTTTGCATCAAGGAATCAAGGCTTTTTCTTTGATTATATAACGTGTTGCAGATACCTTATCTGCAACCTATCTGCCACAGGTATCTGCAACGTTCCAACTATTTATTAACTAGTGTATTACACGCTTTTCGTTGCAGGTGGCAGATGCTTTTATGTTTTTCAACTTTATAGTAGGAAAAACTTTGGCTCAGTTGTAATTCTTGGGGGATTAAGTTTAGTCAATTCCCTTCATGCATATA
>NZ_JAHQVH010000090.1:0-2736 GCF_019052435.1 Bacteroides sp. MSK.20.12
GTAACCATACTATTTTCCGCCACGCCAATTTTATCGGCTGTCTTTCAGCCGATAAAATAAAAATGCCCGTAAGAAAATATTTTTGTTTTAACATTCCGGTTTATAGAAACATGGCAGAAGAGCCTTCTTGTCGCAGTCCTTACCATGAAGAATACATTCAAACAAGTGTTTCAGGTAATTCTGAGGGTCTATGCCGTTCAACTTACAGCTTTCTATCAGAGAGAAGGTGAATGCAGAGTTTTCTGCCGCATCCTCACTGCCAACGTTCATACAGTTCTTGAGCAGCAGCTTTACAGGTTTCATCCTTTGCTCACAGAGGTTGTTCGAGATTTCTGCTGAACCGTCCTTGAGGATATTTCTCAAGGATTTCCACTGGTTTATCGTATAGTTCACGGCCTTTCTCATCAGTTCGTTAGCCATAATCTTCGCATCCTGCATCATAATGACCACCTTATGATGGATACGTTCAAGAATCGGTCCTGTTAGCTTAAGCCTTCTTTCCTTAATCTGCTCACCGCTGAGTTTCATCATACGGAACAGGTCTTCATTTCTGAACATCTCACCGATAGGATCTATTATGTCCATCGCTGTTCTGTCTGAAGGCAGGGCATCAACCCACAACCTTCTACAATGCGTCCAGCATCCTATATGAAGCACCTTTGAGTCGTCTCCGTCAAACATCCTGTAAACCGTATATCCGTCAGTGGATATGGTTCCCATAAAATATTCCAGGAATGATTTTGCCGCATCGGACGACCTGCTGCCGTTATTATAGTGATAATAGACCATCTTAATATGCTTGGCAAAGAAAGCCCATAAGTACTTTCTCCTGTAAGCCTTACCTTCCTTTGTTTCCACTCCAACAAGCTCAGTAGTCTCATCAACCATAAGGTAATTAGCTCTCTGTACAAACTCCTTGAAGACATCTTCCATGAACTCCCTTAGTTTGGCGATTCCGTTATGGATATAGCTGTTCAGCGTGGTATTGCTTATGTGGATACCCTCTCTTGCAAGCAGTCTTATCTGTCTGTTCTCAGGCATGCTGAAGTCATATTTCAGACAAAGCAGACGGGCAAGCAGTTCAGGAGAGAAGATACCTCCAAGGTTTTTCAGCGGATGTTCCATGGTGCTTGTGAAAGTGCCGTCCGCAAGCTTTACCCTTGCCACCTTGTAAACATGCTCCACGTTATAAGCCCTTACATGTTCTATGACCCTGTATTCCCACACATCAGGCATACCGTTGCGGTTCATAAACCGTCCCCCTTCTGGAAGCGTGTAATACTCGTCCACTTCATGTACTACCACCTTGTCAACTTTCAATTTTGTTTTCCCGGCACGTGGTGCGGTTTCCTTTCTCCTTGAAGGTTTGCTGTTCTGGGCAGGTATGTTGCCGGAAGAGGTATTGCTGCCGGTTTCGTTATCATCGGTCTTATTATTATCATCCTTCCTGTCAGAACCGTCATACTCGGATTGTTCCAGAGCGGACTTGTCGAGATTACGGTTGTTCAACAGCCTTCTTTGCTCGGAAGTACGGCCGAAACGGTGTTTCCTGCTGTCCTCAAGCTGAAGTCTGAGATTGGAGATCTCGTTTGCCAGCATCCTGTTCACCTCATCCTTTGCTTCAAGCTGCTTTCTCATAAGTTCCATTTCTTTCCTGTAATGTTCAACCGTGGTTGACTGCTTTTCGATGGTATCTTTGAGATCATTGATGGTATCTATCAGATTTTTAGAGTTCTCCCTGTTGGATTCTTCAATAGACTCAAGCCTCGCAATCAATTCTTTATTCTGTTTGCGAAGACCTGCCTTTTCCTCATTCGCCAGACCCAGCTGGCAGCAAAGTAACTCGTATGCTCTTTCATCAATCATGATATAAAGGTACGAAAAATCAGGCACTTACGCAAACTTTTTACCGTTTATTTTTTATACTATCCTGTTGATAATCAGTATGTTAATATTAGCCTTTCGGACTAACGTACATCTTGTCAACTACAATGCTTTCCGTAAGATAAGCCATGTCCGACCACTGTATCCGGTAGCACCTGGAGACTTCATCAAATACAGGTTTCTTGAATTTGCCCATAACAGGACGTTTTTCGTAAAGCACATAAAAACCGCGTTCGTAATGAAGTATCTTCACAACCTTTCGGTTCCGGGACATGAACATATATACATTGGACGCATCGCTCGGGTCAAGGGACATTTCTTCCCTTATACTCTCACACAGACGGAAAATGCCTTTCCGCAAATCAACATTACCGTTAAACAGGTAATAGTTAAGGTTAGCACTCAGTCCAAGCATATCATCCTATCATTTTATTAAGCAACAGGCTCAAATCAAGAACGGTGGTGTTTCTCAGGAACAGTGTTGCGCCAGACGCCAGCTGTAACTTGATCCATTTTATTGGTGGTTCACCTTCAGGATGTTTCACGTCCAACTTCACAGTTGGACTATTGCATGGTTTCCCGGTTATCTGGACTTTGGCAACCTTGGGCTGCTCAACCTGGACTGTCTTGCCTAACTTCTCACTCCACAACTGGTGACGCTGCCAGTTCATGAACTTGTCGTAATTTACACCATAATCAGCACAGAACTCTCGAAGATCTTTGGTCTCGCTGCATAACTGGTAGAGGTCATATACCTCCTGATAGTTTACTTTTTCTTTTGCCATAATCATTCTTGTTAAAGGTTACGGCGCAAAGATATGGCGGCTAACAACTTATGTCAAGGCGGAAAAT
>NZ_JAHQVH010000091.1:0-2549 GCF_019052435.1 Bacteroides sp. MSK.20.12
AAGCCCAAGGCTTGACGGGTGATGCTTTCTTGAACCGTGCTGTCCTTTATCGTCAGCGTGAGGATCTTACTACTGAAGTTATCCCTGTTGACATTAAAGCCATCATGGATGGTACTTCTCAAAATATTATCCTGACGAAAAACGATATTCTTTATATTCCCAGTATCCATGATTTGGAAGATAGGGGAGATGTTGTAATCCACGGCGAAGTGGCCAAACCTGATTCCTATCCTTATGCGGATAATATGACCCTTGAAGACTTGATCATTCAGGCCGGAGGCTTGCGTGAAGCCGCTTCTGTTGTTCGTGTGGATGTATCGCGCAGAATCAGGAATCCCCATAGTACAGTGGATAATGATACGATCGGTCGGACGTATACATTTTCTCTGAAAGAAGGTTTTGTCGTCGACGGCACACCGGGTTTTGTTCTTCAACCTTATGATGAGGTCTATGTACGTCGTAGTCCGGGTTATCAGGCTCAACAGAATGTAGTTGTTGAAGGTGAAATCCTGTTCGAAGGCTCATACGCCATGACCAGTCGTGAGGAACGTCTTTCCGATTTGATTCGCAAAGCCGGCGGTTCTACCAAAAACGCCTACCTACGCGGTGCCAAGTTGACTCGTGTTGCTACTGAGGGTGAGAAGAAACGTATGGGAGATGTGATCCGCTTGATGAGCCGTCAGTTAGGTGAGGCTATGATGGATTCTTTGGATATTCATGTGGAAGATCATTTTACAGTCGGCATTGACTTGGAGAAAGCTTTAGCTAATCCGGGGAGCACGGCGGACATTGTCTTGCGTGAGGGTGATGTAGTCTTTATTCCCAAAAGTACCAATACAGTTAAGATCAATGGTGCTGTTATGGTTCCTAATACCGTTTCTTATATAGCGGATAAGAATATTGATTATTATTTGAATCAGGCCGGTGGTTATTCAGATAATGCGAAGAAGAGCAAGAAGTTCATTGTTTACATGAATGGTCAGGTAACTAAGGTTAAAGGTAGCGGTAAGAAACAAATCGAGCCTGGTTGTGAAATAATCGTTCCCAGTAGATCTAAGAAACGTACTAATGTGGGAGAAATCTTGGGATATGCCACTTCTTTCAGTTCGTTGGGTATGATGATTGCCTCTATTGCTAATTTAATCAAGAAATAACGAATACCTTTATTTATGTCTACTTTGATGGAACAAACATCTGAAAAGGAAACAAAGCAGTTGTACAATAATCACAATGATGAGGAGATTGAAATCGATTTGATGGATCTTCTTCGTAAGGTTATAGGTATTCGTAAGAAGATCTATAAAGCAGCCGGTATCGGACTGATAATTGGTGTTATTGTTGCAATAAGTATCCCTAAGCAGTACACAGTTGAAGTTACCCTTTCTCCGGAAATGGGTAATAACAAAGAGGGTGGCTTATCCGGTTTGGCTGCTTCCTTTTTAGGAAGTGGGGTTACTATGGGAGATGGTACTGATGCCTTGAATGCTTCTTTATCTGCTGATATTGTTTCTTCTACTCCTTTTTTACTGGAGCTTTCTGCAATGGATATACCGGTAACAAAGAATGAAGTCATGACATTGAATACTTATTTAGATGAGGAAACATCTCCCTGGTGGAGTTATGTAATCGGATTTCCGGGTATGTTAATTGGTGGAGTAAAGTCCTTGTTTACTGAGGAAGATGAAATTGCATCTTTTAACAAAACAGGTCAGGGCGCAATTGAGCTTTCAAAGAAGGAATCGAAGAAAATTGCGACTCTGAAGAAAATGATAACCGCCTCTGTGGATAAGAAAACCTCAATGACTTCCGTTACTGCAACTTTTCAGGATCCTAAGGTTGCTGCAGTCGTAGCCGATTCTGTAGTGAAAAAATTGCAGGAATACATTATAGACTACCGCACTTTCAAGGCGAAAGAAGATTGTATCTATTTGGAGAAACTTTTCAAAGAACGTCAGCAAGAATATTATGCTGCTCAGAAGAAATACGCAGACTATTTGGATTCTCATGATAACTTAATTTTGCAGAGTGTTCGTGCCGAACAGGAACGTTTGCAGAATGATATGAGCCTTGCTTACCAGGTATATAGTCAGGTTGCCAGTCAGCTTCAGGTTGCCAGAGCTAAAGTTCAGGAGGAGAAGCCTGTTTTTGCTGTTGTAGAGCCTGCAGTTGTACCATTATATCCTTCGGGAACCAGTAGAAAGGTATATGTTTTAGCTTTTATTTTCCTATCAGTTTGTATTGTTATCTTTTGGAATTTATTCGGAAAAGATTTTCTGAATAAGTTCAAAGAAGTATGCGCCTAAAATCAATTTTTAATGTGATATGGTATCAACCACCAGTCAAATCAATAAATTTATAGAATTTATAGCAGTTCTGGGAGATCTGGTCATTCTGAATTTGGTATTGTTCTTTCTCCTTTTCTTTTGGGAAGAAGTATTTGTCTCTTTACCTTTTTCTTGTAGGGTTTCCTGGATGATGACTTCGTTAAGTCTTTGCTATCTGGCCTGTTCCGGTTCTCGTGGGAGGGTTTGGGATAGTCGGGGAATTCG
>NZ_JAHQVH010000092.1:0-2357 GCF_019052435.1 Bacteroides sp. MSK.20.12
TTAGGCGTGTTCGTACCATCGCTATTACAATAACCGAAATAGCAATTATACAAATAACCAAAATAAACGCCCATTGCATATTAAAAAAATAGCAGTTAATAATATTTGCTTTGCATAAAAATTAGCGTACTACGGAAATACGGAATTTATAGCAAAAAATTATTTTCTTTAAAATAATCTATTACATCTTCATCCGAAGTTGCTTCATCTACTGCGTTTAAAATTTTTACGAAGTCCTCAAACTTATCTGTTTCATAACCCCCACAAGTTGTAAATTCTTCATCGCAAAAGAAAATCATTTCTCCCGGAATGGTCATTGAGCCTGCTCCATTAAGACTCCTAAATCTATGGCTTACTGCCCAACCTGTAAATTCTCCTTTGTGATATTTAGCGACATTTTCTTTTAGAGAAGCAAGTTGTTCTGAAAGTTTCTTGGTGTATTTGTTCAAATCAGATTTGGCTTCTTCCTTTTCTTTTTTTGCTCGTGAATACTCTCCACGAGAGTATTGAGAAGAATAACCATTGGGGGCAAAAATATCCATAGAAGATTCTGCTGATTCAATTTTTCTCTCACAGCGATTTATTTTAGATATCAAATTCTTGATTTCATCGCTAATTTTCATAATAGGCTCAATAGTAGTTACATCAATAAACATACTATCAACTCTTGTTGATATTGGCTCATAAGAATCAGGGTGATAGAGATAGTCTTTAAGCGTCTCTTTAACCAATTTCTCAGCTTTTTCCTCGTTAGAGAGTGTACAAGAAGTTATAACTAAAGCGGATAATACTAAAAACTTTTTCATAATCTGTCGTATTATTGGGTTATTTCTCAGGGAATAAACTTGTTAAGGCTCTTCTAATGGCTTGACGGATATCATCAGCTTCTGTTTCGCCTTGTCCTTCTGCTGTACAAGAACATATCATTTCATTGGTTTTTGCAGAGCTAAACTGTATAGTTACTTCTATTGTATAACCTAAACCTCTATTACGCCTGCCACTCTCACCATAATTGACGATTAGAGTTTCATTAGATAATTCGGGTTTAAGTTCGGGTAATATGATATATCCTTCTTTTATTAGTATTCCTGCTATTACATCACTTGGATTAACACTTTTGGTGGTTGAAGAACCATAGATACCGTATTGCCCACCATATGTACCTCCTATGCTTGATGTCAATTCCTTTGTTGGGGAAATGTATGCGTATTTATACATTTCAATAGGAGCATTCCTTACTATTACAGGCATTCGAAGTGGTGCACATCCATTCATTAATATAATGGCGCAAATAGCAAATAACCATTTTTTTATTACACTCATACACTACATATTTTAATCTCCAGTTCCAAAAGGAATTTAACCTATTAAAGAAGCGTGGAACTGTATGCCACATTCTTTACTTGAAGGTCGTAGGAAACCATAGATGCAGATGTAACAATAGCAGCCCACGCTATATGCGTGAGAACCACTATGCTATCCTTGCATCTAATTGAAAATTTCCTACGTTTTCAAGTACAAGATAAGCATAACGCTTCTTCTTAATTCTAATATGTTTTGGAAAGAGTAGTCTCAATCCGTTTACAAAGATATTTAATTTTATTGAGATACAATCAAATACTATCAAAATTACATTCTGAATCCTCTACTTTTTCTTGGTTCTTCTGTAGATTGTCGCAAACCTTGCCTTAATTTCTCCCATTGCTCTTTGAACCATTCGCCTATCGGCTGCCTGTTTATGGTCAGCACCAATTTATTCTCATCTATCGGACTTTTTTCAACCTTGAAAATATCATTCTTGATTTCAAATCTTCGTCTATGCTCTTCGGAATAGATTTTCCCATTGCATCTGATAGCTTCTTTTTTTGTCAAAAGACTGTTTACCATATCTTTGGTAAATCCGATGGCATAGCATAATTTTTCCATTCTCAGCATTTCTTTGAGCAGTGGGAACCAGTTGAACGCTTTTTCAAGAATGGTGTTTAATCGTGATATTTCCTTGTCTTTGGCTTCAAGCTCTTGATTATGTATTCCTTGCAGGTTACGAATTTGATTACCGTGCTGTTCCTGCATTTGTTGCATCTGAACTTTTAAGTCATCAAAGCTTTTGTCACGCTTGGCAATTTCATGACGTAAATTCTCGTTAGATTGTTCCAAATCTTTTAATTTACCGCTTCCGAAAAGAGAACCTACACTGCTGGTTATGGCTGTGGCTACATCGGTAGCTGCACTTTTGAGTTTGTCCGTACGTATCTCTGCTTTTACCTGTTTGAGTTCCTGCTCGGCGAGGCTTACCTGTTGCTCCTTGTGTCGCTTGGTTTCCTCTATACGTTGCAGTTCGGCTTTCTGCTTCTCAA
>NZ_JAHQVH010000093.1:0-1896 GCF_019052435.1 Bacteroides sp. MSK.20.12
GCTACCTACTCTCCCACTGTTACGCAGTACCATCGGCGTGACGAGGCTTAACTTCTCTGTTCGGAATGGGAAGAGGTGGAACCCTCGTGCTATAACCACCTGAATAAGGTTATGACATGATGAAAAGTAAAATCTCAAGTTCATTACTAGTATGTTTCTGTTCTCTGTTTCCAGTTTCCGTATCAGTAATCCGCTAAACGTATATACCCAACCGGTACATATTTGAAAGAAAGTGAACGGGCAATTAGTAATGCTCGGCTTTGATGTTACCACCTTTACACCTGCATCCTATCAACGTCATCGTCTTTAACGACCCTAAGAAATCTAATCTTGTGGCTGGCTTCGTACTTAGATGCTTTCAGCACTTATCCAATCCCGACTTAGATACCCAGCGATGCACCTGGCGGCACAACTGGTAAACCAGCGGTCAGTCCAACACGGTCCTCTCGTACTAGTGTCAGAGCCACGCAAATTTCATACGCCCACGATAGATAGAGACCGAACTGTCTCACGACGTTCTGAACCCAGCTCGCGTGCCACTTTAATGGGCGAACAGCCCAACCCTTGGGACCTTCTCCAGCCCCAGGATGTGACGAGCCGACATCGAGGTGCCAAACCCCTCCGTCGATATGAGCTCTTGGGAGGGATCAGCCTGTTATCCCCGGAGTACCTTTTATCCTTTGAGCGATGTCCCTTCCATGCGGAAACACCGGATCACTATGCTCTAGTTTCCTACCTGATCGACTTGTCTGTCTCCCAGTCAAGCGCCCTTATGCCATTACACTCTACGGACGGTTACCAATCGTCCTGAGGGCACCTTTAGAAGCCTCCGTTACACTTTTGGAGGCGACCACCCCAGTCAAACTACCCACCAAACAGTGTCCTCGCATCCACGAGTTAGAACTCAAATAATCAAAGGGCCGTATTTCAACAGCGACTCCACAAATACTGGCGTACCTGCTTCAAAGTCTCCGGCCTATCCTACACATCAATTACCCAAATTCAATGTTAAGCTATAGTAAAGGTTCACGGGGTCTTTTCGTCCCATCGCGGGTAATCGGCATCTTCACCGATACTACAATTTCACTGAGCTCACGGTTGAGACAGTGTCCAGATCATTACACCATTCGTGCAGGTCGGAACTTACCCGACAAGGAATTTCGCTACCTTAGGACCGTTATAGTTACGGCCGCCGTTTACTGGGGCTTCAATTCAATGCTTCTCTTGCGATGACATCTCCTCTTAACCTTCCAGCACCGGGCAGGTGTCAGGCTGTATACGTAATCTTTCAATTTGGCACAGCCCTGTGTTTTTGTTAAACAGTTGCCTGGACCTATTCTCTGCGCCCAACTCTCGTTGGGACCCTTTATCCCGAAGTTACAGGGTCAATTTGCCTAGTTCCTTAACCGTGAATCACTCAAGCGCCTTAGTATATTCAACCCGACTACGTGTGTCCGTTTGCGGTACGGGTACCTTAAAGATTAAGTTTAGCGGATTTTCTTGGGAGTATGCTTACACGCACTATTACCTTATTCCGAAGAATTTGGTATACTATCAGGTTCGACTCTCTTTGTGGATTTGCCTGCAAAGATCAACATCTACACCCTTCAACGGACTATTCCGTCAGTCCGCGGCGCTATCACTGCTCCGTCTCCACGTCACTCTTTAAGGTAGTACAGGAATATTAACCTGTTCTGCCATCGGCCTCACCGTTCGGCTGAGCCTTAGGACCCGACTAACCCTGATCCGATTAGCGTTGATCAGGAAACCTTAGTCTTTCGGCGAGGGGGTTTCTCACCCCCTTTATCGTTACTTATACCTACATTTGCTTTTCCACACGCTCCAGCAAAGCTCACGCTTCACCTTCGACGCAGAGTGGAATGCTCCCCTACCGAT
>NZ_JAHQVH010000094.1:0-1804 GCF_019052435.1 Bacteroides sp. MSK.20.12
GAAAAAATACTCATACCAATGGGAATATATTCCCATTGGTATGAGTATTTTTTCTCATAGGCGTGAGTATTACTCCTTGTCAGAATGTCTGGAAACGGCAATTTTATAGCATTTCTGATAAAGGTTTTACCAATCGAATAAATCGATATATTTGTCGAATTCAGGTTTGTTTTCGATACCATGTTTTAGAAAGACGGCGGTAATCTGCTTTTGTTCGTCAGGATGTAGCATCCGTTCTTTGTTGCGGATGCGGTAAAACATACTGCGCCCCATCAAAGAATATAATTCTTTGCGGATGGTGATAGCCGTAGAATATGGTATGTTGTCCAATATATGGTCAATTCCGCATGCAAAGCGTGAAGTGCAGTATGGATTGAAAAATCTGCAGTTATTCTCGTTTCCTATTATGTGGTTGGGATTGACTGTTCGGAAATCAGGAACATTTTGCGGTATACAGAGTGTCGCTTGATGGCGTAGGCATTCATTGCGGCGCGGACATTTGTTGTGGGTGCAGTATAGATAATTCTTAGGAATGTCATTAAAGTCAATTTTTTGGTTCATGATTCTCAATGCTTTTATAGTTTGTTGTTGTTTTCATATTCTGTTTACTGGTGGCAAACTTACGAAAAATCTCCGGAATAGACGAATGAAAATGGAAGAAATGGTATGCTGCACCAAGCTATTAATGAATACTAAGAGACGTAGACAAACAGAACAGAGTTGCTAGATAAATTACTGTTTTAAAATAAAGAGTTATGCTTGCCGTTTTCTATGTCTGCAATAATGCTATTTATAGTGGCTAATAGAGGTGGAATTCCTATTTTTATGGTATTGAATATTGCTTCGGGGTCGATAGCAGCATATTCATGGGATAATATATTGCGTAAGCCTATAATTCGTTTCCAAGGAATTTCTTTATAATTTTCGACTAGCAATGCTTCTTCTGTAAGATTGTCTATTTGCCTCACTGTTTCTCCTATTGTTTGAAGGCACATGCAAGTAGAATTAAATAGGACCATGGCAGAGTCAGAGATTAAAAAGTCATGGTATGAATTTAGATGTTTCGTTGTTCTTTCTATAAAAGAGCTTTGTTCTTCAACGAAATGCAGCATGCCTACTATTTTTTCTTTAGATATAGATCGCATCTTCTTCTAAACTTTTCTTGAAAAAATTGCGCATGATAGCCCCTAGTGAGATGATGTCCACTTTTGTACGGAATATTTTTTCTAAATCTTCCTTTATGTCCTGTATCGTAAAATAGTTAGGCTCTTGTAATTTTATACAAATATCAATATCACTTGTTTCATCATGCTCTCCTCTGGCGGCAGAGCCAAACAACCCTAAAGTAATTATTCCGTATTTCTCAGCATAGTGTGCTTTGAAATCGCGTAATATATCAAGTATCTCAGCAGTTGTTTTCATTTTCTATTTATATTCTGTTTATAGGAACAAAGGTAGCAATAATTTTGATATAAAGAAAAGTTAGAGACTATAACTTGACCTGATTTGTAGTATGTTAGAAAATAGTGACAAGCGATAAAGAATCCTGTGTCCTTGATTTTTCCTAAACATTTATGACTCTCTCTTGTTATTTTCCGAAAAGTATTTGTACCTTATGTCATTGGAACGTAGCACGCCTTTGTGGTGTGCGATTGTGCGTTTCCTCGGCTAACAGAAAAATGTAGCGATTTTTTTATACGTGCCGGGAAGACATTACAAATGTATAATTCTATACTTAAAGGGCTGAAATTGAAGAAAGATATATTGGCTACTTATCGAAAGCGTGCTATCGATGCTCGTTTTT
>NZ_JAHQVH010000095.1:0-1804 GCF_019052435.1 Bacteroides sp. MSK.20.12
CAAACTGATAGGAAAATAAAAGCTAAAACATATACCTTTCTACTGGTTCCCGAAGTTTTCAAAGGGACAACAGCAGGTTCTACAACAGCAAACACAGGTTTCTCTTCCTGAACTTTAGCTCTGGAAACCTGAAGCTGACCGGCAACCTGACTATATACCTGATAAGCAAGGCTCATATCATTCTGCAAACGTTCCTGCTCGGTACGAACACTTTGTAGAATGATATTGTCATGAGAATCCATATAATCGGCATATTTTCTCTGCGCTTCGTAATATTCCTGTTGACGTTCTTTAAACAATTTCTCCAGATAAAGACAATCCTCTTTAGATTTGGAGGTACGATAGTCTATGATATATTCCTGCAACTTCTTAACTACAGAGTCAGCAACAACTGCAGCAACCTTAGGATTCTGCAAAGTCACAGAAACGGTAGTCATAGAGGTTTTCTTATCTACAGAAGCAGCAATCTTTCTCTTTAGTGATTCAATCTTCTGAAACTCCTTTTTGGATAATTCAATGGTCCCCCGACTTGCTTTATCGGAAGATATGGGTTCATCCTCATTTTCTGTAAACAAGGACTTTACTCCACCAATTACCATACCCGGAAATCCAATTACATAACTCCACCATGGGGATGACTCTTCATTCAAATAAGAACTTAAAGAGATTTCCTCATTTCCTAATACAGGTACTTTCATATTAGAAAGTTCCAACAGAAAGGGAGTAGAAGAAACAATATCAGCGGATAAAGAAGCATTCAAGGCATCAGTACCATCTCCCATAGAAACTCCACTTCCTAAAAAAGAAGCAGCCAAACCGGATAAACCACCACCTTTGTTATTACCCATTTCCGGAGAAAGGGTAACTTCAACCGTGTACTGCTTAGGGATACTTATTGCAACAATAACACCAATTACCAGTCCGATACCGGCCGCTTTATAAATCTTCTTACGAATACCTATAACCTTACGAAGAAGATCCATCAAATCAATCTCAAGTTCCTCATCTGTATGAATATTCTGTTGCTGTTTTATTTCCTTTTCAGATGTTTGTTCCATCAAAGTAGACATAAATAAAGGTATTCGTTATTTCTTGATTAAATTAGCAATAGAAGCAACCATCATACCCAAAGTACTGAATGTAGTAGCATAACCTAAAATGTTGCCAATATTATTCCTTTTCTTAGCCTTACTAGGTACAATTATCTCGCAACCCGGTTCAATCTGTTTCTTACCGCTACCCTTCACTTTAGTTACCTGGCCATTCATGTATACGATAAATTTCTTACTCTTCTTTGCATTTTCAGAATAACCACCAGCCTGATTCAGGTAATAATCAATATTCTTACCAGCTATATAAGAAACGGTATTAGGAACCATCACAGCACCATTAATTGTGACCGTATTATTGTTCTTCGGAATGGAAATCACGTCCCCCTCACGCAAGACAATATCCGCTGTACTGCCAGGATTGGCCAGTGCTTTTTCCAAATCAATTCCGACTGTAAAATGATCTTCTACACGAATACCCAAAGAATCCATCATAGCCTCACCCAACTGTCGACTCATCAAACGAATCACATCTCCCATACGTTTCTTCTCACCTGCAGTAGCGACACGAGTCAACTTGGCACCGCGTAAGTAAGCATAATTCGTAGCACCTCCAGCTTTATTGATCAAATCTGAAAGGCGTTCTTCACGATTGGTCATGGCGTATGAGCCTCCGAACAGGATTTCACCTTCAACAACCACATTCTGTTGAGCCTGATAACCCGGACTACGACGTACATAGACCTCATCATAAG
>NZ_JAHQVH010000096.1:0-1746 GCF_019052435.1 Bacteroides sp. MSK.20.12
AAGTTAAACAAAAGTTAGATTCTCTTTTTAAAAGCAATTTTTCACACTCTACCTGTGAAAAAGTGTTGCAAACATAACGACTTAATCAAGATATAGCAATGCAGAATCGTACAAATGCATGGAAAATACCGTCTTTTGCACGATATTCCATGCTGTAGGAGCGATTTTCGATTAGTACCTAATGACTATGAACCTTTTTGTTTCTATTTTATTGTATGGAAAATAGTAATTTATAAACCTAAAAATGATATGGCGAATTTTTCAATTGTAGTTGTTCCAACTAAAAAATTATCAAATGGCAGACATCGAATAAGGATAGCCGTAGCACATCATTCTCAAACCAGATATATATCTACCCAATTTACTTTGGATTCTGCCAATCAACTAAAAAATGGTCGAGTAGTAAGGCATGAGAATGCAGCGAATATGAATGCCTGTCTTCGGAAACTAATCAATGAGTATGAAGAAATTGTTACATCGATCAGCTATTTACCAGCAATTTCATGTACCGAACTTATACGTATAATTACTTATGAACAAAAGAAAAAAGGTATAACCTTTCAAGCTGTTGCAAAAGAATACATGAATTTCATGAAAGGAGAAGAGCGGGAGAAATCTTATAAACTTTATAAGATAGCTTCCGAAAGATTAGTCAAATATATGAAAGGGGATTTTCCTTTAATTCAATTGACACCTATACATATCCAAGGATTTGCCAAAGTTCTTCACGAGGAGAATCTGGCAGATACAACTATCAGAATATATCTGACTTTAATAAAGGTGATAGTAAATTATGCCGGTAAGATGAATTATGTATCTTACTCCATTCATCCTTTTGTCCTCTTTAAGATGCCGACAAGTAATGTGCGGGAACTTGATTTGTCAATAGATGAACTGAAGAGAATACGTGATGTCCGGCTTTTAAAGTCTTCTTTATCCATGGTGAGAGATATTTTTATGCTTACTTATTATTTAGGCGGTATCAACCTGAGAGATTTATTAGCATATGATTTTAAAAATAAGAACGATATGCGTTATGTGCGTCACAAAACACGCAATAGCAAGAAGGGAGAAAATGAAATTGTATTTACTTTGCAGCCTGAAGCAAAAGTGCTTATAGATAAATATATGTCGAGAAATGGGCATTTGCAATTTGGTAAATATTCATCTTATAAACAAATATATAGTTTAGTCTTCCGACATATAAATAAGGTAACAGAACTTTCGGGGGTAAAGAAAAAGGTTACTTACTATTCCGCCCGAAAGACATTTGCACAACACGGATATGATTTAGGCATTCAAATTGAAAAAATAGAATACTGTATCGGACACAGTATGAAAAATAACCGTCCTATCTTTAATTATATTAAGATTATGCAAGAACATGCCGATAAGGTGTTCCGTGCCGTACTTGACCAATTGCTATAGTATAGATAGTTTTTCACTGCTATTTTTATTTCCTTCTTTTGCTAATCGATTTCATTCCGATCACTATCTTTTTTTCGTTCCACTATAGTTATCCGCAAAGTACACTATAGTTACCCTTGCGGATAACTATAGTCAAACGCAAAGATAACTATAGTGGAACGAAGAAAGATTCGCATGCCGGATAACTCATAATAGGTAAAAAAGATATTAATGGTACTAATTGTTCAAATCCTATCCTCAATTGATTGCTAGCTATATGTAGTCGTTTGATGTGCAGGTAGTTATGTTTAAAAAGAGAATCTAACTTTTGTTTAACTT
>NZ_JAHQVH010000013.1:0-125138 GCF_019052435.1 Bacteroides sp. MSK.20.12
CTACGCTATATAATTAAGCCCTTTCAGGGCACCAATAAATATATAATTGTAAGGCTTTCAGCCTAACCGATAAATTCTCATTTAACCGATAAATTCCCATTTACCGGCGTAGCGCCGGAGCAAGGTTTCCATTCGGTATTCCCTGAAAGAGATACAGTTCCACCCTTTAGGGTATGTCTAAAACGATAACATGCCGAATGGAAACCTTGTTGGGGCGCTACGCCCCTAAATTCCCATTTAATTAAGAACTGCATAGAAACGAGTTAAACGTTGCGCTAATGAATGGGTCAAGGGTGAGGGGTGGTGAGGGTAGATTTATAACCTTTTATTTTATTATTTTCTATACTATCTCCTTTTTTTATCTATAAAAAAATACGAAAGTTATAAATCTACCCTCACCACCCCTCACCCTTGACCCATATCTTATAATAAAAAGATAACGGAGAATCTTAAAAACTCAATCATCTTTTTCAGATTTACCACAACGTTTCCAGAATACTCCATTATTTTATTCAAAACGGTACCGGCATGAACAAGATTCCCTTCTGTGGCCTCTGCGTCCTCTGTGGTGAATAAATGAACTTTATAAAGCGACTATTGTTTTCTTCAAACCTAAACTTTTAACGAATAAGCATTATGAAGATACAGACGGGACGAGGAACAATTCCTCTTATCACTTTAATTGCCATTTGGTCTATTTCGGCATTGACTTCATTGCCGGGACTCGCTGTTTCACCTATATTGGGTGACCTTACAAAGATATTTCCGAAAGCTACGGATCTGGACATACAGATGTTGACATCACTGCCATCATTGCTCATCATACCTTTTATATTGCTGGGTGGTAAACTGACGGAGAAAGTCGATTATGTCCGTGTATTGAAAGTCGGACTCTGGCTTTTTGCCGCAAGCGGTGTTCTGTATCTGATATCCAATCGAATGTGGCAGTTGATTGTGGTTAGTGCTCTGCTCGGCATCGGGTCCGGACTTATTATCCCTTTGTCTACCGGATTGGTTTCCAGATATTTTGTGGGAACTTATCGGGTGAAACAGTTCGGGTTGAGTTCGGCCATAACTAATTTTACGTTAGTGATAGCAACTGCCGTGACGGGCTATCTGGCAGAAGTCAGTTGGCACCTGCCTTTTCTTGTTTATCTTCTTCCGTTGGTTTCCATTCTGCTGGTGGGACATTTGAAAGAAGACCGGTCCGGAGAAGCCGCTTTAACGGCATCTTCTTCGTCTGATACTGCTACTACTACGGCGGCAAATGTAGCAACTGCGAATGCGGCGACGGTGACTGTGCCGGAGACGAGTTCAGCGGACGACAGCAAAGCTGCCCGACAGTCTGCCATAGACATTGGAGGCAGTAAATATGGTATTCACATCAAGCATCTGATAGAACTGATGCTTTTCTATGGGGTGATTACATATATCGTAATAGTAGTGATCTTCAATCTGCCTTTCTTAATGGAAAAGCATCATTTCTCCAGTGGTAATTCCGGACTGATGATTTCGCTTTTCTTCCTGGCTATCACGGCTCCGGGCTTCTGTCTGGATAAAATTGTAGGCTTGCTTAAAGAACGTACGAAGGCATATAGCCTGTTGTCGATGGCATTGGGACTATTATTAATCTGGATAGCTCCGATAGAGTGGCTGATTATTCCCGGGTGTATTCTGGTCGGTTTAGGGTATGGCATTATCCAGCCTATGCTTTATGACAAGACCACGCAGACCGCATTACCGCAAAAGACCACATTAGCTTTGGCATTTGTGATGATGATGAACTACCTGGCTATTTTGCTCTATCCCTTTATCGTCGATTTTTTCCAGTGGGTATTCCATACCCAATCGCAAGAGTTTCCGTTTATCTTTAATCTGCTGATTACTGTTGTTACTCTTTTCTGGGCATACCGGCGCCGTCATACCTTTTTGTTTAACGACCAATTGAAATAAAAAATGAAGAATAAGAAACTGGAAGCCAATCTTAGCATGGCCGTCTCGAAAGTTTTTAGCGGGTTAAATATGAATGCCCTGAAGTATCTTCTGCCTTTGTGGATGAGTCCGCTGACAGGAGCAACCCTTCGCTGCACGTTTGCGGCAGCAGCCTTTTGGGTAATCGGGTGGTTTATGCCTCCGGAGAAATCATCCGCCAAAGATAAATGGCTCCTTTTCCTGTTGGGGGCCTTGGGACTTTATGGCTTTATGTTTCTTTACCTGGCCGGATTGAGTAAAACAACTCCTGTTTCCAGTTCCATTTTTACCAGCCTCCAGCCTATTTGGGTTTTTCTCATGATGATATTCTTTTATAAGGAGAAGGCGACCACTAAAAAAATAATAGGAATTTCTATCGGCTTGATAGGAGCATTGGTTTGTATTTTAACCCAGCAAAGTGATGATTTGGCGTCCGATGCTTTCACGGGAAATATGCTTTGTCTTCTTAGCTCTGTGGTATATGCTGTCTATCTGATTCTTAGTCAGCGTATCTTGACTGCTATCGGAGCAATAACCATGTTGCGCTATACTTTTTCCGGTGCTGCTGTATCTGCTATAATAGTAATGTTCATTACGGGATTTGATGCTCCGGTATTCTCCATGCCGTTCCATTGGACACCTTTCCTTATCCTGATGTTCGTATTGATTTTCCCGACCACTATCAGTTATATGTTGTTGCCTGTCGGTTTGAAATATCTGAAGACAACGGTGGTTGCTATCTATGGTTATCTGATTCTGATTGTGGCAACTATTGCCTCCCTTGCTTTGGGACAAGACCGTTTTAGCTGGACGCAGACGTTTGCCATTATTTTTATCTGTATCGGAGTTTATTTGGTAGAAGTTGCCGAAAGTAAGGAGCGATAAAAGTTTCTCGGTGTGGAACAGGTTGTTCCTCGGTGAGGAACACTTCGTTTCACACCGGGGAACACTTTGTTTCAAGGCATGGAATAAAAAAAGAGCGTCCTTCACAGAACGCTCTTGCTTATTTCATCATCATGTTTTATAGAGAGGAGTTGATTGCTTGTGCTATGGACTTGAATTCTTCATCCGACAATTTCAGTTTCGGATTCGAGAACAACATATCCGATTCCTTTTGAATAGGAATTAAATGAATATGTGCATGAGGAACTTCCAGTCCGATAACCGCTTCGCCCACCTTTTTACAGGGGAAAGCTTTTTCAATGGCACGGGCCACTTTCTTTGCAAATACATGCATAGCAGCCAGGTCCTCATCGCTCAAATCGAAAATATAGTCTACTTCCTGTTTGGGCACCACCAATGTGTGTCCCTTTACCAACGGATTGATATCGAGAAACGCAAAAAACTTTTCGTTTTCCGCCACCTTGTAGCAGGGGATTTCGCCTGCGATGATTCTACTGAATATTGTTGCCATAACTTTTATTGATAAATGAAGGCAAGCCCCACAAGGAGACCTGCCTTTACGTTAAATTGATATGTTTACTACTTCCAATGCAATTTTACCTTGTGGAACAGTGATTTCGGCTACATCACCCACCTTCTTGCCAAGCAGACCTTGTGCAATCGGGGTGTTAACGGAAATCTTTCCTTCCTTCAGGTTAGCTTCACTTTCGGAAACGATGGTATAAGTCATCTTCATACCGTTCTTTACATTCTTCAGTTCCACTTTATTTAAAATCTGTACAGAATCTGTTTTCAGCTTAGATTCATCAATGATTTTTGCGTCTGCAATGGTAGCTTTCAATTTGTTGATGCGCATTTCAAGCATACCCTGCGCCTCTTTGGCGGCATCGTATTCTGCATTTTCCGACAAGTCTCCTTTATCTCTGGCTTCGGCTATTGCCGCAGAGATCTTCGGGCGTTCCACTGTTTCCAGTTCCTTCAGTTCCGCCATCAGTTTCTTGTAACCTTCTTCTGACATATAAGCCATGATGTTTTCCTCCTTTAATTGTTTTAAATGGTCATATAAACAAAAAAGAATTCCAACATGAGCCATGTTGGAACCCTCTTATCATTATTTCTTTGCAAAGATAGACTTTTAAGTGATACGTGTCAAGTGAAAAAAGATGCTATGTAACATATTTAAATGAAATATGCTAAATTATAACAACTTAGAGCAATGACTTGACAGCTGCTTCCAAATCCTTGATATCTTCGCCGCGAAGCTTTAATTCGTTGTTACGGTTAATCAAAAAGATAGATGGAACTTGACGAACATTATATACAGCCACGTTGGTAGAATACACTCCGTTTCCATCGCGTACACAAACCCAAGGAAGGTTGTCTGCCGCAGTTTTCCAGTAGTGTTCGTCCGCATCGAGAGATACCTGATATATTTCCAGTCCTTGTTTTGCGTATTCATTATATAGTTCGCGAAGCATCAGGTTGTGAGGAGAACCGGCAGGCGACTGGAATACAGAGAAATCGAGCAATACGACTTTTCCTTTCAGGTCGGTCAGTTTGCGCACATTTCCTTTCACGTCACGCAGGGCGATGTCGATAATGCCGGTTTCCACTATTTTCTCTTGAGGAATCTCCAATGCTTTTGCCTGTGGCTGGCGCGTGTTCTTCATCCCCTTAATTACAATATTATAAAGGTTCTTGGAACGTACGGCATGAGGGAACGCATTGTTGAGGCTCGTAGCAACAGCAGCGAAGCATTTCACATCATCTTTATTGTTCAACGGATCGAATATCAGATAATTATTGAGTTTCTGGAACAGGGCAAAGTAAGCGGCTGCCGTGTTGGGAGCAGCGAAAATATAGTTCACTTTGACATCTTCCTTATAATTGTTGAGCAACGTTGCCAGACTGTCTTCAAATACATCATGCCCCATTCTGTTACTGCGTAAAGCTGCCAGCAAGTCGTCCACCTCTTTTTGCAGGCGGATCTGCTTCAGCGTCAGCTCTTTTATCTTGTTGCTGTTTTCCGAACCTTCCACCGTGTAAGTAGTGGAGAAATCCACATACGGAGCTTTGATCTGAATCGTTTCGATAGAATCTACAGAAAAATTGATGATTTTGTCGTCAATCCGCAAACGATAAAATTCGGGTGATTCGGGACGAGGCTGCTTGAAACTGAATGTACCTTCCCCCTTCAGCTTCACTGAATCGAGCGGAACAATACCTTCCAGACCGGAAGCTTCGAGATAAAGCATTTTACCATCGGCTCCTGATACATCCCCGTTCACCTGGAATTTAGGACCGGAACTACAAGCAGTAATAGTAAGTGCGGCGAGCGCTGCAAAAGTAACCTTTTTCATATAGTGTGTGTTATTAACGAGATGCAAATATACTTCTTTTCGAGATTAGTCAAAGCATTTTGCCGGGTTCTTCATCCTAATTTTGAAAAAAAATCAGTTCACCACTAACTTTTTACCTCATTTCCACCTGATTACCACGATAAATGTATATCTTTGCAGGAATTTTGAAAGAAAAAGTATAGATAAAACAATTTTTATGATTAACCCAATTGTTAAGACAATCGAGTTACCTGATGGAAGAACCATCACACTCGAGACGGGAAAGTTGGCAAAACAGGCAGACGGTTCTGTAATGCTTCGCATGGGCAACACCATGTTGTTAGCTACTGTTTGTGCCGCTAAAGATGCAGTTCCCGGAACAGATTTTATGCCTTTACAGGTAGAGTACAAAGAAAAATTTGCGGCATTCGGCCGTTTCCCTGGTGGTTTCACCAAGCGAGAAGGTAGAGCTTCTGATTATGAGATTCTGACTTGCCGTCTTGTAGACCGTGCTCTCCGTCCTTTATTCCCCGATAATTATCACGCAGAGGTATATGTGAACATCATCCTCTTTTCTGCTGATGGTGTGGATATGCCGGATGCATTGGCAGGACTTGCCGCTTCTGCAGCACTTGCCGTTTCAGATATTCCTTTCAACGGACCGATCTCTGAAGTGCGTGTAGCGCGTATCGACGGTCAGTTCGTTATCAATCCTACTTTTGAACAACTGGAAAAAGCTGACATGGACTTGATGGTAGCCGCTACTTATGAGAACATCATGATGGTAGAAGGTGAAATGCATGAAGTATCTGAAGCTGAATTGCTGGAAGCAATGAAAGTGGCTCACGAAGCTATCAAGATTCATTGCAAAGCGCAGATGGAGTTGACTGAAGAGGTTGGAAAAACTGTAAAACGTGAATACAACCACGAAGTAAACGACGAAGACTTGCGCAAGGCTGTTCGCGAAGCATGTTACGACAAGGCTTACGCAGTTGCCGCTTCCGGAAACAATAACAAACACGAACGTTTTGCTGCTTTCGAAGCGATCCGCGAAGAATTCAAAGCTCAATTCTCTGAAGAAGAGTTGGACGAAAAGGCTGCATTGATCGACCGTTACTACCACGATGTAGAAAAAGAAGCCATGCGCCGTTCTATTTTGGACGAAGGTAAGCGTCTGGATGGTCGTAAGACTACCGAAATCCGCCCGATCTGGTGTGAAGTAGGTCCTCTGCCTGGCCCTCACGGATCTGCTATCTTTACTCGTGGTGAAACACAGTCATTGACTTCTGTTACTCTGGGTACAAAACTGGATGAGAAGATTATCGACGATGTTTTGGAACACGGAAAAGAACGTTTCTTGTTACATTATAACTTCCCTCCTTTCTCTACAGGCGAAGCAAAAGCACAACGTGGTGTAGGCCGTCGTGAAATCGGTCACGGTCACTTGGCTTGGCGTGCTTTGAAAGGACAGATTCCTGTTGACTATCCGTATGTAGTACGTGTGGTTTCAGATATCCTCGAATCTAACGGTTCTTCTTCTATGGCTACCGTATGTGCCGGCACATTGGCATTGATGGATGCAGGTGTGAAGATCAAGAAACCGGTATCGGGTATCGCTATGGGATTGATTAAGAATCCGGGCGAAGAAAAATATGCTGTATTGTCTGATATCCTGGGTGACGAAGACCACTTGGGAGATATGGACTTCAAGGTGACCGGAACAAAAGACGGTATCACTGCTACACAGATGGATATCAAGGTAGACGGTCTGTCTTATGACATTCTGGAACGTGCTTTGAACCAGGCTAAAGAAGGACGTATGCATATCCTTAATAAGATTACTGAAACAATTGCTGAACCACGTGCCGACCTGAAAGAACATGCTCCACGTATCGAAACGATGACAATTCCTAAAGAATTCATCGGTGCTGTGATCGGCCCTGGTGGAAAGATCATCCAAGGTATGCAGGAAGAAACTGGTGCTGTGATTACTATCGAAGAAATTGATGGTATGGGACGCATCGAAGTTTCCGGAACAAACAAGAAATGTATTGATGATGCAATGCGCATGATTAAAGCAATCGTTGCTGTTCCTGAAGTAGGCGAAGTTTATAAAGGTAAAGTTCGTTCTATTATGCCTTATGGTGCATTTATCGAATTCTTGCCGGGCAAGGATGGTTTGCTGCACATCTCCGAAATTGACTGGAAACGTCTGGAAACAGTAGAAGAAGCCGGAATCAAAGAAGGTGATGAAATCGAGGTAAAACTGATTGATATCGATCCGAAAACTGGCAAATTCAAACTTTCAAGAAAGGTTTTGTTGCCAAGACCGGAAAAGAAGTAAGAAAGCGATAGCTTCTATATATAATGAAGGCTGTTTCAAATTTAATTTTGAAACAGCCTTCTTTTTTTCTATCAGCATACTTCTTTTAGCCTTTTCACCACAGAGGACGCAGAGGCTATAATTATCTCTAAACTAGAACTCTGAAAACTCTATGTCCTCCGTGTCCTCTGTGGTGAAATAGTTCGTTTATGAAACAAGAATGAGGTTTCCGCCTAAAACTAGGTTTTACAGGAGATGATTTCTGTATATCTTAAAAAATAAGATTTCTTATTAGTATCCTCCGGAGTTGAACTGTTTTATATATAGAGTTAGTATATATTAGATTTATCCAGTTTATTAAAACCTTTAAAAAGATGAAAGACACCTTATTATATCCTCCCCAAAAAAGAATCGGAAAGTACCCCCATACTTCCCGATTCGAAACAGTCAAAAATCGACCTTAATCAATTTATTAACTTAACACGTCGCAAAGATATGAGAAAAATTTCTTTGAAAGAGCTTTTTTATTTAAAAAGTTTATGATACAGGCAAATATACCTGTTAATAAGGTCGTTTTTCTTGCTTTAAAACCAAAGCTTCACTCCTTTTAAAGGAACGCCCCCTTCCTTTAAAAGGAAGAGGCCGTTGGTTCTAAAGAAATCTGGTGGGGTGTTTATATAGAAATTTGGATTAATGATTTTTCAATTATATAAATCCGTTTACAAGTTTGTTTTATACTCCTCTTTTATTCGTATTATGTGTGCTAAGTTCTTTTCCAGTAATTCATTTAGCTCATTATCCGAAAAACATTCTCCTAAATAGATCGTGCTTTCTGTTTCAAAATCAAATGATTCGTCGTCTTCATTCACAACAATCTCAATTTTTCCTTGTGCATCTGTAGAGATCACTGCATTGTATTTAGTCATCAATTCTTTGAGCTCTTTTATGAACCTGTATTCTTTATTTGTCAATATTCTTTTCATGTTCGTAAGCTCTTTTGTTTTGTTGCCCTTTCGTGCGGTAAAGTTCGTGATAATTTAACACATTATACGCTGTTTGAAGTATTCATTTTATTCTATTTGTCAGGTTGTAATATTCATTTTATCCATATTATCACATCTATTCGTTTTTTTCGTATATTTGCTTCGAGCGAAACTTTTCATTTGTATATTTGTTGGATTTTAAAAAGAAAGAAAATAAAAATGGAAACAGAAGAATTGACAATTGGGAGAGTCCATCACGGACGCAATATACGTCGTACCCGTATTGAAAAGAATATGAACCAGGAGGGTTTGAGTGAATTAGTACATCTCTCACAACCTGCTGTTTCTAAATATGAGAAGATGAAGGTGATTGATGATGAGATGTTGCAACGCTTTGCACGTGCATTGAATGTCCCTTTCGATTATCTCAAGACTTTGGAGGAGGATGCACAGACGGTGGTGTTTGAAAATAATACGGTGAATAATTCAGAACAAAGTGCAGGTGGGGCAAACATCAGCATGGGTATAGTTAAGTCTGATACCGAAGATAGTATTAATGATAGTCGAGTTAACAACTTCAATCCTATCGACAAAATCACTGAACTCTACGAGCGTCTTTTAAAAGAAAAGGATGAAAAGTATGCAGCATTAGAACGCCGTTTGCAGAATATTGAAAAAAGTCTGCAGAAATAAGAGACAGATAAATTGAAAGGAATCGCAATATGATGAAACAAATACCTTACGGAATAACTGATTTTAGCCGAATTCAGAAAGAGAATTATTATTATGTAGATAAGACAATGTTCATTGAAAAAATAGAGATGCAACCGCCTTATCTGTTTCTGATACGTCCCCGTAGATTTGGGAAGAGTCTGACTTTGGCTATGTTAGAGGCCTATTATGACGTAAATCATGCTGAACAGTTTGACGAGTTGTTTGGTCAGCTATACATAGGTCGGCATCCGACGAAGCTCCACAATCAGTTTCTCATCATGCGATTTAATTTTTCGGAAGTGAGTTCCAATGTCAATGAAGTAGAGCTATCGTTTAAGCTGCATTGTTGTAGCAAACTTAAAGATTTTGTCTTTAAGTATGAAGATTTGTTAGGAAAAGAAATTTGGGATGTTCTTGATGAGAAAATACAAGAAGAACCCGGTGCTTTTCTGTCTGCGATTAATTCCTATGCTACCCGTAAGAAAAATATTCGTATTTATTTACTTATTGATGAATACGATAATTTCACCAATACCATTCTTTCAACTTACGGTACGGAGTTTTACAGAAAAGCAACGCATGGCGAAGGTTTTATTCGTGGCTTCTTTAACGTGATAAAATCTGCCACTACCGGAACCGGAGCTGCTCTTGAACGGTTGTTTATTACCGGAGTGAGTCCGGTGACGATGGATGATGTAACTAGTGGCTTTAACATCGGAACCAATATCACAAATGATTCATGGTTTAATGATTTGGTTGGATTCAGTGAGAAAGAATTGCGTGAGATGTTGACATATTATAAAGAGCAGGGAGTGCTTCAAGAATCTATAGATGAAATAGTTGCCATGATGAAACCCAATTATGACAATTATTGCTTTAGTGAAGATACATTGGAACAGTGTATGTTTAATTCTGACATGGCACTTTATTTTCTGAAATCTTTTGTACTTCATCATAAAAAGCCTAAAGAAATTGTAGACCCTAACATTCGCACTGACTTTAACAAGTTGGCATACTTGATAAAATTAGATCATGGATTGGGAGAGAATTTTTCTGTTATAAAGGAAATAGCCGAGCAAGGAGAGATTATTACTGACATTGTTACTCATTTTTCTGCATTGGAGATGACGGACCCCAGTAATTTCAAGTCTTTATTATTCTATTTCGGACTTCTTTCCATCAAAGGTGTAGATATGGTGGGAAGACCCATCCTGCATGTACCGAATTTAGTTGTAAGAGAGCAGCTTTTTAACTTCTTGATACAAGGCTACATCAAGCATGATATCTTTAAAATAGACATGAACAAGATGAGTGCTTTATTTGAGAATATGGCTTTCAGAGGAGATTGGAAACCTTTGTTCGATTTTATCGCCAACGCTGTTCGTGAGCAAAGCCGTATCCGTGAATATATTGAAGGTGAAGCGCACATTAAAGGCTTCTTGCTTGCTTATTTAGGAATGTATCGTTATTATCAACTTTATCCGGAATACGAATTGAATAAAGGCTTTGCAGATTTCTTCTTCAAACCTAGTCTGTCGGTTCCCGTACTTCCTCCTTTCACCTATCTGCTTGAGGTGAAATATGCAAAAGCCGGTGCTTCGGAAAAAGAAATACGTGCCCTTGCTGATGAGGCGCGCGAACAGTTACTTCGTTATAGTGAAGATGAGCTGGTGGCAGAAGCCAAGGCGAAAGGTGAACTGAAGTTAATTACTATTGTTTGGCGTAGCTGGGAGCTTGCCTTGTTGGAAGAAGTAACTCTTTCTTAAGAAATAAGTACCATAAATGTTACTACAAGGTTTGCGGTTCATCCATTTTACCTAATTCTTGAAATGCTGAGAAATAAGGAGATAGCAGGTAAAAGTATAGAGTAAAATAAGATGAAACCGATAGAATCGATAAATCAATAGTTTATGTTACTTGTAAACTTGTATCGGCAATTCTCCTTTCAATGCTCCTATGGCGTTAAAAGCTAACGACTTCATTTCATTCTCTCCCGGATAAACATAGATGGGAGCCAGGAAAGAGATTCTTTTTTTCAGCCTTGAAACCACATAGTCCGAATAAGCGATTCCTCCTGTCAGGAGGATAGCATCTACTTTCCCGCAAAGTACAGTAGCACTGGCGCCTATCGCTTTTGCAACATTATAAATCATGGCGTCCAGTATCAGTTCCGCCTTTTTATCTCCTTCTTCTATCGATTGGATGATGGCAGGCACATCGGTCGTACCTAAATGAGCAGTCAATCCGGCACGTCCGGAGATACGTTTCTTCAATTCGTCTTTGGTATGCTGACCGCTAAAACAAAGGTCGATCAGTTGACCGGCAGGAAGTGTGCCGGCGCGTTCCGGTGAGAAAGGGCCTTCACCATCCAACGCATTGTTGGCGTCGATGGCTCTTCCATGGTGATGGACTGCGACAGAAATGCCTCCTCCTAAATGGCAGATGATTAAATCCAACTCTTCGTATTGCGTCCCTTGCTCTTTGGCGAAACGCCGCGCGATTGCTTTTTGGTTCAAGGCGTGCCAGATGGTAATTTTCGGCATTAACGGAGAACCTGTAATGCGGGCTATATCTTCCAGTTCATCCACCACTCCCGGATCAGCGATGAAAGCCGGGCAATCGGGTAGGGTGGCGGCCAGTTCACTGGCAATCAGTCCTCCTAAGTTGCAGGCATGGGTACGCATGGCATGCACTGTATCACGTTTCATGGCATCGTTCACCTCATACACTCCGCCCGGTATCGGTTTCACCAAACCTCCGCGTCCAATGATTGCGTCAAAGGAAAAAGGGATCTTGTTATTCTCCAATTCTTGTAATACCAGATTTTTCCGGAATTCAAACTGATCTATTACCTCGGGAAAAGCGGACAGTTCTTCTACGGAATGTTTTATATTGCTGATAAACAACGGAGTTTCGTTTTCGTAAACCGCAATCTTTGTAGAAGTAGAGCCGGGGTTGATAACCAGTATTTTCATGAATGGTGAGTTTTAAATGGTGAATTTAGAATGATGAGTTGGTGACCTGACTGGCCTGTTTTCTGCACTCGCAATCTCCTGACACTTGTAAGCATGCCATCGCAATGCTATAATATTTGGACAAGCCGGAATCGCTACGCGACGGAAGTACTACAGGACAAATAGGCCCTTGCAGTAATCCTGCCATCTCTGCTTTTGCAAACAGGGAGACAGATTTGTAGAATGCATTGCCCGATTCGATGTTCGGGAATATCAGTACGTCTGCCTGTCCGTTGATAGGAGATACAATCCCTTTAATATCACCACTTGCCTGTTCGCACGCAGTACGTACATCCAGCGGGCCGTCAATAATCACATTTCCGAATTCTCCCGCTTCGGCAAGCTCTACGATATTCACATAATCTAATGAATGAGGGAACTTGGCACTCACTTTTTCCGTACAGTGAATCAATGCGACACGCGGCTGCTCGATGCCAAAGTGGCGGCAGGTACAGATAGCATACCAAATCATCTCTATGCGTTGTTGTAGCGTGGGACGCGGAATGACCGCAGCATCCGAAAAGAAAAGCAGTTTATGATAAGTAGGAATTTCCATCACTGCCAAATGCGTGAGGATTTTTCCTTTCGGCAACAACCCTTTTTCTTTGTCGAGTATGGCGTGCAGTAAGTTGTCTGTATTGATAATCCCTTTCATCAAAATATCGGCTCCCCCTTCGCGAACGATACGGACAGCCTCGCGTGCCGCTTCGTCCGGATTTTCGATATGGATAGTTTTTACATATTCGGGATATTGTTTGAGCGTGGGATATTTCTTCAGAATTGTAGAATCTCCAATCATAAGAAATTCTGCAATTCCCTCTTCCAGCGCACGAGAGATGGCATACTCTGTGTTAGGATCGTTGGCACAGACCACGGCAATTCGTTTTCTATGGTTTAGTTTTTTGAGATGGGCCGTTAGCTGGGCAAAATTTAGAATAGGTTCCATAACGTTAGATTTTTAGCAAATATCAGAAAAATGATTGAAAAAATAACGATTATAACCCGAAAAAATGCATCCGTTATGTAACATTTTGCTATATTTCATTTGTTTTGACTGTTGGATGTGCATGGAACCGTTTTTTCCTGTATTTTTGCAGATGAAAACAAATGCATCCGGGCAGTCTGGTATTTTATCAACGAAAGTCAATTAAATAAGAATATATATGGATATTCAATTTCCTTCCTTTTTGCAGAAAGGTGATAAAGTGGTTATTGTATCACCTTCGAGTAAGATAGACCAACAATTCCTGAAAGGAGCCAAGAAACGGATTGAATCATGGGGCTTGAAAGTGGCTATGGGAAAATATGCCGGAAGTTCATCCGGGAGATATGCCGGAACAATCAGGCAACGGCTGAAAGATTTGCAGGACGCGATGGACGACCCTAAGGTGAAAGCTATTCTGTGTAGTCGCGGAGGGTACGGGGCGGTACATTTGATTGATAAAATTGATTTTACGGCTTTTCATGAACATCCGAAATGGTTACTGGGTTTTAGCGATATAACGGCGTTGCACAATCTGTTTCAGAAGAATGGATATGTTTCCCTACATTCATTGATGGCCCGTCATCTTACGGTAGAACCGGAAGATGATCTTTGTACGAACTATCTGAAGGATATCTTATTTGGAAATATCCCTTCTTATACGTGCGAGAAGCACAAACTAAATAAGCAGGGGACTGCGCAAGGCGTTTTGCATGGTGGTAATATGGCGGTAGCATACGGTTTGCGGGGAACTCCATACGATATTCCGGCAGAAGGGACGATACTGTTTATTGAAGATGTCAGCGAACGTCCGCATGCCATCGAGCGTATGATGTATAATTTGAAATTGGGAGGCGTGCTTGAAAAACTGTCCGGACTGATTATCGGCCAATTTACGGAATATGAAGAAGACTGTTCGTTGGGTAAGGAATTGTATGCAGCTTTGGCGGATTTAGTAAAAGAGTATGATTATCCGGTCTGCTTTAATTTTCCGGTAGGACACGTGACTCATAATCTGCCGCTTATAAATGGCGCAAAAGTGGAACTTGTGGTCGGAAAGAAAAATGTGGAACTGAAGTTTATATGTTAATAAACCATTCCATCTGAACGATGCTGTGATGAAAATAACTAATTTTGAAGCCCTAATAGATGAAAGGACGATGAAAAAGAAAACTATGATAGTATTAATGAGTGCCTTTTTGTTATTATCAGCATTCTCTTGCGGAGGAGGTAATAAGGCAAATAGTACGAGTGAACAAAGCGAAGAGACAGCAGTGAATGTACCTCAATTTGATGCGGATAGTGCTTATTTGTATGTAAAGAATCAGGTGGATTTCGGGCCTCGTGTTCCTAATACAAAAGAACATGTTGCCTGTGGCAATTACCTTGCCGGTCAGTTGGAGGCTTTCGGTGCTCAAGTGACTAATCAATATGCCGATTTGATTGCTTATGACGGAACTCTGTTGAAAGCGAGAAACATTATCGGTTCTTATAAGCCGGAAAGCAAAAAACGAATCGCTCTGTTTGCGCACTGGGATACACGTCCATGGGCTGATAACGATCCTGACGAGAAGAATCATAATACTCCGATTTTGGGTGCCAATGATGGTGCCAGTGGTGTAGGGGCTTTATTGGAAATAGCTCGCTTGGTCAATCAGCAACAACCGGAGTTAGGTATCGATATTATTTTGCTGGATGCAGAGGATTATGGTGCGCCGCAGTTCTATACGGGGCAGCATAAAGAGGAATTCTGGTGTCTCGGATCACAGTATTGGGCACGCAATCCTCATGTGCAGGGATACAATGCACGTTTTGGCATCCTGCTCGATATGGTGGGCGGTGAAGGTAGCGTGTTTATGAAAGAGGGATATTCTGAAGAATTTGCTCCCGATATAAATAAGAAAGTCTGGAAAGCGGCGAAGAAGATTGGCAACGGGAAGACGTTCATGGATGGTAACGGAGGATTTGTTACCGATGACCATCTGTTCATTAATCGCTTGGCACGTATTAAAACAATCGATATTATTCCATATAATCAGGAGGGTGACTTTACTCCGACATGGCATACCGTCAATGACAATATGGAGCATATAGATAAGAATACGTTGAAAGCAGTAGGCCAGACGGTATTGGAAGTGATCTATAATGAGAAATAACAGGATTAAATAATTATTTATAATGTCAATTAATGAATTACAGGACGAAGTGATTGCAGAATTCAGTGACTTCGACGATTGGATGGACCGTTATCAACTACTTATTGACTTAGGAAATGAGCAGGAACCACTTGAAGAAAAATATAAGACGGAACAAAATCTGATTGAAGGATGCCAAAGTAGGGTGTGGCTTCAAGCGGATGATGTAGATGGTAAAATCGTTTTTAAAGCGGAAAGTGATGCTTTGATAGTCAAAGGAATTATTGCCTTATTGATTAAAGTCCTTTCAGGACATACTCCTGATGAAATCTTGAATACAGATCTTTATTTTATAGACAAGATTGGGCTGAAAGAGCATCTGTCGCCAACGCGTAGCAATGGTTTGCTGTCGATGGTGAAACAAATACGAATGTATGCACTAGCATTCAAAGCAAAAGAGGGGAAGTGAAAAACTTCCCTTTTTTTATGGTTGCTTTCTGGAAGTCAGATTGTTCATGGTCAGTATGGTGCAGATAAGTAGCAGGATTGAACCGACCAGAGTGACGAGATACGGGCTACCGTTAATCAGGTCATCCATATTCTCGGCTTCGGGATATTTGATGCTAAGATATACGGATAGCGAGTTGTTGAGCACGTGCATGAGTATACAAGGTATCAGGCTGCCTGTTTTGTAATAAGTCCATGCCAGCAGGATACCGATCAGAAATGCGGGAAGGATCTGGGCTGGATTTATATGAAAGACGCCGAACAGAAGCGCGGAAATCAGAATGGCTTTAGTCGGATTGTATTGTTGAAGTAAAGCGCGGGTGATTGCTCCGCGAAACAAGATTTCTTCAAGTACAGGACCGATGATAGCTATTGCAAGAATACCGCCCCAACCGGATTGGAGAATGTCGAAAGATTGCTCCATGATGTTGGGTATCCAGTCTAGCAGTCCCATAAGTGCAGATACCAGAAAGCCAGCGGTGAGAATAGCCAGCCCGCTACAAATTAGGAATGGCACTGATACAGGCGACCATGTCGCTTTCTTTTTATTGATATAGCCGGCTTTCCATAGATAAATACCCATCATAATCTGACCGGCTAACTGGGCCGGAATCATAATCATTTGCGTCAGGGCAACCTTATCCAAATCTCCTGTGGTGACTAACAAATAGATCGTACAGGGAATCATAATCAGGATAGGGGCGACAATCTGCGCAATGAGAAGGTCTATTAATATCAGTTTGATAGCCGTTTTCATTGGTCTTTAGTTAGTTGTAAAGAAACTATAGATAAACATAGCTAACATCGAAATAGCTATTACCACCAAAGAGATGCTCATAAATGACTTTTGCATAAGAATCTATTTTTAAATTATTATTGTTCGGTTATTGTATTATTTATTTTGTTTCTCTGCTGTTACTGTTTGCCTTGCTGGCAAGAAGAATAGCTTCCGTCTCTTCTGCATCTTTATGGAGTTGCACTATTAACTCGTCGATACTGGAGAATTTCAGTTCGGGACGCGTCCGTTTTACAAAAGTAAGCCGGATGAATTTATCGTATATGTCCGAATGGAAGTGAAGGATATTCACCTCAATGGTCCGGTTGGGCCCATTATCAATCGTCGGGCGGACACCTATGTTCAGCATCCCCATATATGTCTTTTTATCGAATGTCACCCATACGGCATATACACCGTCCGCGGGGATCAGTTTATCAGGATCATCCACGCTTAAATTGGCCGTTGGAAAACCTATTTTGCGGCCTACCTGATAGCCGCCTACTACTATTCCATCCAGGAAATATTCATATTTCAGGCAATCGGCAGCCAAGTCTACTTCTCCTTGATGAAGAAGTTTGCGGATCAGGGAAGAACTTACCGGAACATTGGGTACGTTCTCTATTTCTATATTGCTGGTATATGCTTTGGCGCGGATCACTTCTATGCCAATTTCTTTCCCATAGCGTACATAATCCTCGAAACCTTCGCTGCGGTTGTGCCCAAAACGATGGTCATAGCCGATAGCCAGGTATTTTACCTGGTAACGTTCTTTTAACAGCTGCGTCATGAACTCTCGGGCAGTAAGCCGGGAAATTTCTGGAGTGAAATCAAGCATCAGACAGTAATCTACCCCGATGTTTGCCAGCAGCCTTATTTTTTCTTCCGGGGTAGTCAGAAGTTCCGGACGATAATTCGTGTTCATCACTTTGCGGGGATGAACGGGGAAAGTAACCAATGCAGAGCGTAGACCTTTGGCGGCGGCTATCTCTTTCACTTGCTGAATCAGATAGCGATGTCCTGCATGTACTCCATCAAAAAAACCGATGGTAGCTACACTGGGTTCCGGGTTAATAGCCGATGTGTCACGTATAATCTGCATATCTCTAAAATTATTTGCTGTTGAAAAGATGGCTCCAGTCTTCGCCTGCTTTTGCTGTATAAGTGATAATTCCTAAATTTTGCGCTGCCTTACAGTTCATCTCGGAATCATCGATGAAGAGTGTTTCTTTCGGCTCGATACCGGCATCCTCTATGATTGCCTTGAAGATCTCCGGTTCGGGCTTGGCCATTTTCATTTCAAAAGAGAGATATGTTTTCTCAAAATAGTCTTCCACCCTAAATGTGCGGTAGGGAAACAGATGAATACATGTCCAGTCCCAGTGGATTTGGTTGGTATTGCTCAATAAATAGACGACATATTTCTCACGTAATTTTAATAATAAATCAAGTTTGTGTGTCGGTATGTCTACTAAAAAACTATTCCAGGCTGCATCTATTTGTGTGTCGCTCACTGCTTTGCCTATCATTTTACGAACCCCGTCACGGAATTCGGCGGGGGTAATCAATCCTTTTTCCTGTTGCATCAGGAGTCCGTTCGGATTATGGATATCCAGTAGGTCCTCCACGTTCCGGAGCCCTAATTTCTGAAAGTTCTCAATGCAACGTTGGCGGTCGAGATTGATAAGTACACCACCCAAATCAATAAGAAGGTTTTTTATTCCTTTACTTTTCATTTCTGTTTTTTTTGTGAATAATACGTTGAACAAGGCGAATAAGTTCTCCAACCCATAACACCGTGGACGAAACGCCTATAATAAGAAGCCAGGTTTGCCAGTTGAGCGGCTCCGTACGGAATACAGCTCCACCGAACTGTACGATCAGGAATTGTCCGGCAAGAATAGCCAATACAATAAGTTCCATACCATACGATTTGGAAAGTCCCTTGAATGCCGAATCGGTAGTGCCGAATACACGGGCATTGAACAGATTCCAGAATTGCAGCATGACAAAGAAGGTGAAGAAAATGGTCAGGTTGTGTATATCCATACCTTCCGTGCTGTGGTCGAAATAATAAATCATTCCGAGCAGTACGATGAGGAAGATGGAGCCCACACCTAATATATTAGACCGCATTGCCTTACTGATAATAAAATCAGTGCTTCGACGGGGTTTCTCAAGCATCACGGTTTCGCTGGGCGGAATGGAAGCAAGTGCCAAAGCGGCAAAAGTGTCCATAATCAGGTTCACCCATAACATTTGTGTTACAGTCAGCGGAAGTTCCGTACCGATCACAGAACCTAACAAGACAATGAGCAGTGCTACGAAGTTGATCGTCAGCTGGAAAACAATGAAACGCTGGATATTCTTATACAGGGAGCGTCCCCACATAACGGCAGTTCCGATACTGTTGAAGGAGTCGTCGAGCAGGGTAATATCGCTGGCCTCTTTGGCAACAGAAGTACCTGTACCCATTGACAAACCTACTTGGGCATGATTCAAAGCCGGGGCGTCGTTGGTTCCGTCTCCGGTTACGGCTACGACTGCTCCTTTTTGCTGAAGCAGCTGTACCAGACGTTGCTTGTCAGTCGGGCGGGCGCGGGACATGATTTTTAAATCCATCACTCTATCCAATGCTTCTTCATCGCTCAATTCAGCAAATGCAACACCGGTGATTCGATTTCGTTCAGTATCTGTTTCGGGGTTCCAAAGACCTATCTGACGTGCGATTTCCGTTGCAGTTCCCGGAGTATCACCGGTCACGATCTTGATGCCGATACCTGCGGACTGGCATTTAGCAACCGCAGCAGGTACGTCCGGACGAATCGGGTCGGAGATGGCAACTACTCCCAAGAAATTCAGGTCGTTGGCTGAAACCAGTTCCGTACAATCGTTTGGCTCATTTTCTCCGACAATCTTGAATGCAAATCCAAGTGTGCGCATAGCCATATTCTGATAGCCCAACAGTTGTGCTTCTACTGTGGAACGATATTCTACGGCGTCCACTCGTCGTCCGTCCAAGACAACTTCTTTACACTTGCCCAAAACAATTTCCGGGGCTCCTTTTATATAGAGTATTTTTTTCCCGATCAGTGGCGACTCAACAAGGGTTGCCATGAATTTCCGTTCGGTAGAGAAAGTGAGTTGGTCGAGGATATGTGCTTTCTCGCGAAGTTCCAGATAATTTTTTCCCTGCTTGTTAAGCCAGAGTAATAAAGCTACTTCGGTGGGATTTCCTACTCCTTTCGGCTTCTCACCGGTCGTTGACTCTTCGAGGAAAGCGGTTGAGTTAGCGCTGATTCCTTCCGCAATGAGTGTGCTGATATCATCGTCGGACAAAACACTGCCATTTTTGATGCCGTAAAAATTAGGCTCGTGCACTTGCATCAGGTTTTGAGTCAGTGTACCGGTTTTATCCGTACAAATCACGGTGATGGCTCCCATTGTTTCGCAAGCATGCATTTTCCGCACCAGATTGTTGGTGGAAAGCATACGACGCATATTCAATGCCAGACTAAGCGTAACGCTCATTGGCAATCCTTCGGGCACAGCTACCACAATCAGCGTAACTGCCATCATAAAATATTTCAGTGTCCGTTCGAAAACAGGAAGCCACTCGTGCCATCCGTTCAGTGAACCGAAATCAAAGAATAACAATACGTCTTTGACAAAGAAAATAAGGAAAGCGAGACCGGCAACGGTAAAACCAATCTTTCCGATGAGGTTTGCGAGTTTGGTCAATTGTATGTTCAGCGGAGTAGGTTCGAGATTGTCTTCCGTGCTCTGTCGGGCTACTTTCCCGATTTCAGTAGCATCTCCCACATGCAGCACGCGCATGGTGCCGTGACCGTCTACCACTGTCGTTCCACGCATCACCAGATTGGAAGCATAAGTTGCTTCTTCATCAAAGTCAGCTTCTACAGTTGTTTTATTAATAACGGGTTCGCCTGTCAGATTAGATTCGTTTACTTGCAAAGAGATGGCTTCCAGTAATTCTCCATCGGCAGGAATTTCTTCACCCGTTTCCAGAATTACAATATCACCTACCACTATGTCTTTGCGGGGAATTTCCTGTACACGTCCGTTTCGGATCACTTTTACCAATGTTTCTTCATTGACTGCATTCAGCAGATCAAACTTTTTGCTGGCATCATACTCGAAAAAGAAACCGATTCCGGTGGCCAGTAAGATAGCTGCTATAATTCCGATTGTTTCAGCGTATTCGTTCTCGATGATGGAAATGATTAGCGAGAATACGGCTGCTACTAACAGTACGCGTACAACCGGGTCTTCAAATTTTTCCAGATAAAGTTTCCAGAGGGAAGGACGCTTGGGAGGTGTTAACAGGTTAATACCATTTTTCTCCCTGCTTTGTAGGACTTCGTCATCCGTAAGTCCTAAATGATAATAGTCATTTTTATTTGTACTCATGCAGATACATGCGTTTAGTTTGAACCGCAAAAATACAACATAAAATTGTGATAAATTGTTTAATTAAAACTTTTTATGAAGTCGAATTTGTTATCGTGGTTTACCACATGTGCGATAAGGAATTGTAAACCAGAATGTAGAACCTTCACCTTCTACGGAATCTGCACCGATCTGACCGCCTAGTTTGGCGACAATGGTTTGAGAAATAGAAAGTCCCAGGCCGGCTCCTTTCTTATCTTTGTTCAGTTTCACAAAGCGCTCGAAGACATCCGGTAGTTTTTCTGCCGGAATTCCGGCTCCGGTATCTTTTACATAAAAGTAAAGTTCAGTATCTCTTGCCTCATATCCGATGCGGATACTACCTTCATGGGTGAATTTAATGGCATTACCGGCAAAGTTGGAAAGCACCTGTGCCACCCGGTTGCGATCCGTTTGGATCATGCATGATGAACGAGACGGTTCTGCTATAATTTGTATATTTTCTCCGGCTTCATTGACTCTCATCTGGAAAAGTTGTTGTAAATCTGAAAGCAATAGATTGACGTCCACCGTTGTCTGTACAAATTCCAAGGTTCCGGCTTCGATTTTAGACATATCCAGAATGTCGTTGACCAACTGCATCAGAAGATCAGCATTCATTTTTATGATTTCCTGGTATTGAGCCTTCTCCTCTTCGGTACTTGCGCTGCCTAACACTTCTGCAAATCCGGTAATAGCGTTGAGAGGAGTACGGATCTCATGGCTCATATTAGCTAAAAAGGCAGATTTTGAAATATCCGCTTTTTCAGCTTTTTCTTTGGCTAGTCTCAATTCATTTTCGGCCTGTTTCCGTCGGGTGACGTCATGTACGGTGATAACCATATTCTCTTCTTCATTGAGAAGGAAGTAGGAGCCGGATATTACTGCGTCACATTCCACAGTCGTATTATCCGATGTGACTACGGATAAAGTTGCTTCGAGATCCGTGAAGTTCCGTCTCTGTTCGAAGGCCTGACGTATGGCAGTACGTATCGGACAGGAACCGCAGAAGCTATGTGTGCCGCAGCCTCCTTCGGCAGCCAATGCGTTACGGCATTGCAGCAGGTCGCCCACTCTTTTTTCTTCTGTTCCTTTTCTGGTTCCGGTTTTTTGGTAATAGTTGGTCTTCAGTACTTTAAAATCGTTATCTATTAGCAGAATAAAAGCATGTACATTCTTTAAAACGGCACCGGCGATATGGCTGGTACGTTCCAACTTTCTGGATTCACGGAACAATCGTTGTTGCATCCGTAGGCATTTCCTGCGTTCCCATAAAAAACTGATTAGTAGGACTGCGCATAAAACTATTAAAGTTGACAATAGTGCTATAAGCATAGTATAATATTGTTGTTTTAGCTTGATAATATGACTACAAAGATAGCTTTTTTCTTTAGTTTGGAAAATAGTGTTGAACAAATATCCAGCTATTTGTGTTATATTATTCAGAAAACCATTTAAAAATACGAACGTTATGAAAAAGTACATTTGCACGGTCTGTGAATATATTTACGACCCCGAACAAGGAGATCCGGAAAGCGGAATTGAACCAGGAACAGCCTTTGAAGACATTCCAGATGATTGGACTTGTCCGTTATGCGGAGTCGGCAAAGAAGATTTTGAACCGTACGAAGGATAAAACCAAGAGAGAGAATTATTTAAGAGGAGAATGGCCGGGTGTATAGATATATGCCCGGTCTTTTTTGTTTTTCTGGAGGATGATTTAAATTAAAAAGGAGAATCAGTAATGCTATGATAGACTGATTCTCCTTTTTTATCATTCAATTAAGCTCTATCAAGAAGCTTTTTTCTCTTTTACATCACTACTGGCTTCTACTACATTCACCACATAGTCACCTAGTTTTTCACATTCGGCGATAATATCCATGTAATAAACTCCCATCTGATAATCGTATTCTTTGTTGTTTACGTCCAGAATGTTCTGATTCTTCAGTTGGTTACGGTAGTTATTAATTTCATTCTCGATGTTGAAGGACTTATTGATGTCAATGTTCTGATGTTCCGGTTTTTCTACAACCACAATCATTTGAGCAAGTGCGTCGTTGGTCAGCTTCATCATGAGGTGGATATGTTCATATTGTTTCTCGGTAAAGTCCTGGTTGGTTTGGCGTTTCCGGTTGATGGTACGTGCCAGGTTATAACAGCTGTCACCGATACTTTCAATTTCCGTCACTTCACGCAACATGGCACGTATCTGTAGTTTACTTTCAGAACTTAACCGACCTTCAGATACTTGATTCAGGTAGTTGGCTATTTCAAGTTCCATGTTGTCGCTGATATTCTCATACTTCTCGATCCGGCTGAACAGCTTGTTGAAATCGTCATCCTTTTCTGTGTGTAGCAAATCCTGCACCATGCCGAACATCCGGTGTGTACGTTCTGCAAAAAGATGGATTTCTTTGCGTGCCTGAAGGATAGAAAGTTCAGCGGTAGAAAGCATACCACCGGTGATAAACCGCAAACGGGGCTCTTCGTCTTCTTCTTTGGGGTGGATAAGAGCACATACGGTACGTTCAATCAGTTTAACCGCCCATATCAGAATACATACATTACAGATATTGAAGATTGAGTGGAAAGCAGATAACTTGTAGGAGATGGCAACTTCCGGATTGTTACTTTGGAAAAAGGTATCTACTACCCAGTTTACCAGTTCCATGAAAGGATGGAAGACAATCAAGACCCAGATAACGCCGAACACGTTAAAAACAAAATGGGCCAATGCTGCCCGCTTAGCCTGTGTATTGGCTGTAAGTGCGGCAAGATTGGCCGTGATAGTGGTTCCGATGTTTTCTCCCAAAACAAGTGCTGCTCCCAGTTCCAGACTGATCCATCCGTTGGCGCACATAATCAATGTAATTGCCATGGTGGCGGCGGAGGCCTGTACAATCATCGTCAATATAGTACCGATGAGTAAGAACAGAATGATGGAGAAGAATCCCATGTCCGTGTAGTTCTGTACGAAGGCAAGCATTTCCGGGTTGGCGTTCAGGTCGGGCGCGTTTGCTTTCAGGTAAGAAAGCCCCATGAAAAGGAAAGAAAAACCGAAAATGAATTCACCGATGGACTTGCGGTTGCTTTTGCCGGAGAAGATGAGCGGGAGGGCGATGGCTAAGAGCGGAAGAGCGAAAGCAGCCATATCAACCTTAAATCCGAAAATTGAAATGATCCAGGCAGTCACGGTAGTACCGATATTAGCACCCATAATGACGCTGATGGATTCGGCAAGTGTGAGCAATCCGGCGTTTACGAAACTTACGACCATCACTGTCGTTGCTGAAGAAGACTGGATAAGAGCTGTTATCAACACTCCTGTTAAAACTCCCGTTACCCGATTGGTAGTCATTGCCGTTAGAATACTTCGCAATCTGTCACCCGCGACCTTTTGTAAACCCTCGCTCATAATCTTCATTCCGTAAAGGAAGAGTCCTAATGAGCCTATGAGCTTTAAAAAATCATAAAAAGAATATTCCATCTATAATATTTTTAATGGTTATTTGTTCTCTATCTGATTATAAGTATATTAGTCCCAAATTATTCACCTTTTAACGAACTCGATGAAACAGATGTTACAAATATGTTGCAAAAATAACAATATTTCCAAAGAATTCCCTATCGGAAGCTCACTTTTGGATATTTATTACGGTTTTAATCTTAATTTTCCTTATCAAGTAGTAAGTGCCAAGGTCAATAATCGTTCCGAGGGACTGAATTTCAGAGTTTATAATAATAAAGATGTAGAGTTTCTGGATGTGAGAGATCAGTCCGGTATGCGTACGTATGTCCGTTCGCTTTGTTTTGTCTTGTTTAAGGCTGTCACGGAACTGTTTCCCGACGGAAAATTGTTTGTAGAACATCCTGTTTCAAAAGGCTATTTCTGCAATTTGCGGATTGGCCGTCCCATCGAACTGGAAGATGTGACACGCATCAAGCAACGGATGCAGGAGATTATCGCGGAGAATATTTCCTATCATCGCATCGAATGTCATACGGCTGAAGCTGTGCGTGTTTTCAGCGAACGGGGAATGAATGATAAAGTGAGATTGCTGGAAACTTCCGGCTCGCTCTATACCTATTATTATACATTGGGTGATACCATTGATTATTATTATGGAAACCTGCTGCCCAGTACCGGATATCTTAAATTATTCGATATCGTGAAATATTACGATGGATTGCTTCTCCGGATTCCGAGCCGGGAAAACCCGAATGTGCTTGAAGATGTGGTGAAGCAGGAAAAAATGCTGGATGTCTTTAAAGAATATCTGAACTGGAGTTATATCATGGGGCTTAACAATGCCGGAGATTTTAACCTGGCCTGTGAAGAGGGGCATGCAACCGATCTGATAAATGTTGCAGAAGCACTGCAGGAGAAGAAAATAGCCCAGATAGCCGATACCATATTCCATCGTGGTGAAAACGGTAACCGGGTAAAACTGGTATTGATTGCCGGACCGTCTTCTTCGGGAAAGACAACTTTCAGTAAACGGCTTTCTATCCAGCTAATGACCAATGGACTGAAACCATTCCCGATCTCTTTAGATAATTACTTTGTGGATCGTGAAGAGACTCCTCTGGATGAAAACGGAAATTATGATTATGAATCACTGTATGCACTTGATTTGGAATTGTTCAACCAACAGTTGCAGGCACTCTTGCGCGGTGAAGAGGTCGAACTGCCTCGTTTTAATTTCTCTCTTGGCAAGAAGGAGTATAAAGGCGATAAACTGAAAATAGAAGATAATACAATTCTGATTCTGGAAGGTATTCATGCCCTGAACCCGGAACTGACACCACATATACCGGCTGAACGGAAATTCAAGATTTATGTTTCAGCATTAACCACCATCTCTTTGGATGACCATAACTGGATTCCAACAACTGATAACCGTCTGTTGCGTCGTATTATCCGTGACTTCAATTATCGGGGATATTCGGCACGTGAAACGATATCACGCTGGCCGAGTGTACGTGCTGGTGAAGATAAATGGATTTTTCCCTATCAGGAGAATGCTGACGTAATGTTTAATTCAGCGTTGCTTTTTGAGTTTGCAGTACTCCGTTTGCATGCCGAACCTATTCTGATGGGTGTCCCGCGCAACTGTCCTGAATATTGCGAAGCATACCGATTACTTAAGTTTATCAAATATTTTGTTCCAGTACAGGATAAGGAGATTCCGCCTACGTCCTTACTGCGCGAATTTTTGGGAGGTAGTAGCTTTAAATATTAAGTAGAAAAATTAGGATATATTCGTTATTTGTACTTCCTTTGCAAAAAATATGAATTACCTTTTGTTGTAGTAAAGTAAGAGAACGCAAGATAGACAATATTTGAATAGGATTCTTTAGGGGAGAATACTGTATAATGACTGTTATACTAAACTATAATATTGAACCTTTGGTTACTTTTGCTGTTATAAAAGGACTACATGCAACAAAAAAAATGTGAATATGATTTTTTATAATAGTCTTTTAGCAAAGTGGTTCTTGGGAAAAGGAAAGAAACACTATTTTATGTTAGGCTGGTTTTTCTTTACCCGGTATAAATATCTGGAAGTTTGGGAAGATATGGAGTTACGGATACATGCAAAGCAATATTGGGAATGCTTTTCTCTGACTCTGATACCAGCGTTGATTTTGTCATTACTGTTTTCATGGTGGTGTATGATACTACCATTTATAACTTATGACCTCCTTTATTGGTTTGAAAAGATCATCTACCACCATTCAATATTTAATTGGGAGGCGATAAAGCATAGCGGCGATACGCTTTATCTCCGAAAGAGAAAAGCGTATGCCTGGAAGAAAGGTTACGGGAAAAAAGAGTTGCCCGTATCCAGATGGAATGATTGATTCTTTATTTCAAATGCTTCTTTATCCAAAGCAGATGTCCATATTCTGTATCGTTGGAGGTCCAATGCTCATTAATAGGAGTAATCAGGGCTTCTTTCGGACAGTTTAGTACATTGTATACTATATAGCTGGTAGTCGGAGGACATATATCGTCATTGAATCCCCATGTTATATAGGTGTCTGCTTTTATCAATTTAGCAAAGTTCACTACATCATAATAGGCCATTGTCTTTATTTTTTCGGGGGTATCCATATCTACCGAATTTCTAAAGAAATGAGGATAGCCACCAGCACGTCCGGCTTTATAGCCTGCCATATCGCTTAATGCAGGATGATTGGCGACACAAGCTGTCACCCGTTCATCCAGTCCGGCAGCGATTAATGCCAGGGCGCCTCCCTGACTACCTCCTTGTGCGATTACATTTTTGCCATCCCATTCCGGCAGGGAAGTTAGAAAGTCGATACCGCGTACACAGGCCAGATATACCCGTTTCATATAATAATTATCACGACTGTCGAGCCCGTTGGTCAGATAGCCGTTTTCTCTGCCATTGAAAGCGTTGCTGATTTCTTTAAATTCTTCATCAGTCATTTCCGGATTCAGGCCGTGTATCTCGAATTCAAAACGGATGCATCCTTGCTCCGCATAATATTTATGGCGTAGAGGTTCTTTGATGGTTTTGATACCTGCTCCCGGAGGGCACAGGACAACCGGAAACTTTCCTTCTTTTTTCGGATAGAATAAATATCCGTAGACGCATTGCCCACGTTTGTTCAGTTGCAATTTTACGAGATAACAGTCTATTTTATCAGTGGAATATTTTTCGACATGTTCTTTGGTATACGTTAGGGGAAATTCCTTTTGTTCCGCTTTAGCCTTTTCCCAAAATTCCTTGAAATCGGAAGGCATGGTTGTATACGGACGAAGTTTTTCCGGTGAAAATCCTACTTTGATATGATGTGAATAGGTCTTTCCATCTACGGTTGCTTTCAGGCGGCAGTCGCGGAATCCCGGCTCTTTCATGGTGCCCACAGGAATCACAGCTCTGCCATTCTTTAAAGTTACACTTCCTTTTGTGTCGGCAACAGGCATCATATCACCACCTATTTCATAAGTGACGGTTACGTTATCCTTGGGGATACCGTATTTATAGAATTGTACTTCCACAGTTGCTTTTTCTCCCGTTTTATAAAGCCAGTCGGCGTGGTTGGGCACGGTGACCCAAAGCACATCGCTTTTATAAGGATAGTTTTCAGCTACGGCGGACAGCAAGGTAAGTGACAATAGCCATACAGATAAAAGTAGTCTTTTCATGGTGTTATTCATTGTTTTTATCTTAACGCTTCCACCTCTTCCGGTGTCAAAGGAATCTTTTTACCTAATCGGCGGGCGCCGGTTTCTGTAATCAGATAATCTTCCTCATTGCGGATACCACCGAAGTCCTTATAAGTTTCCACTACATCATAATTGATGAAATCGGTAAATTTCTTTTCTCCTTTCCACATGTCAATCAGTTCCGGAATAAAATAAATACCTGGTTCTACCGTGTGTACAAATCCCGGTTCCAACGGAATGGCGAGACGTTGCGATTTGCGACCGAACTGTGTGCTCTTCGGCTGGCCGTTATATCCTACCCATATCTCTCCTAGATTTTCCATATCGTGTACATCTAATCCCATCATGTGACCTAATCCGTGAGGATAAAATAACGCATGAGCACCTTCGCGGACCGCATCTTCCGTATTTCCTTTCATCAATCCGAGTGCCTTCATACCGTCTACCATGACACGGGCAGACAGTTCGTATACGTCCATATAAGGAATACCCGGACGGAGGGCTTTTACAGATTCCAGATGCATCGCATTCTGAATCTCGTATACTTCGCGCTGGCGGGCTGTAAGCTTTTTGTCGGCAGGAATAGTAGACGACATATCGCCTGCATAACCTGATTCTACTTCTGCGCCTGCATCGATTAGGAATAAATCACCCGGTTTTACTTTATTTCCATGATAGTGGTTGTGTAAAGTCTGTCCGTTGATAGTGGCAATGGTAGCAAACGAAAGCTGGCAGTTGTTAGATTCGGCCACCCGGTTCATTTCCGCTACCACTTCGTATTCATACATGCCCGGACGGAGCACTTTCATGGCGGTGATGTGCATATCGGCAGTTACATCGCAAGCCTTCTCTATTTCTACAATTTCTTCGGCAGATTTGTAATTACGTTGGGCGATAACGGCACGGATGAATGGAACAGAACCTTCCTGACGTGTAGGGGGAATACCCAACCAATCCATCAGTTTCAATTTATGCTCGGGACGGTAAGGCGGCAGATAATGAACCGCTTTCCCTTTCTGGACGCACTTGTGGAGATAGCTTGTAATTTCTGCGGACGGCATCAGATTTTTTACGCCCACACGTTCACATTTTTCGTGTAATGTAGGTTGTGATCCCATCCATACGATTGCGTCGATAGACAGTTCATCTCCAAAAATGATTTCTTTGTCTTCATCAATATCGATAATAGCCGAAAGGCCGGCGCATGAAAGTCCGAAATAATAAAGGAAAGTAGAATCCTGACGATAACGGAAGGTGTTATCCTCGTAGTTCAGTCCGCACTCGTCATTTCCGAGAAATAACAATACCCCGGAGCCTAAATTCTTTTTTAGCAGGGCTCTTCGCTGCATATACGTTTCTTTGGCAAACATATTGTCCTAATTTTTAAGTTCGTGCAACAAAGATAACGAATTTTGTGTTATAGGATTAAAAATTATCTCCCTAATCTGTGTAATCTCTCGTTAAAAAGTTACTTTTGTAGCGAGAAATAGTAGAAAGCAAAAACGAATATGGCACAAGGTTCCCGTCAAATACAATCTCAGGCGCAACAGCAGGTACAAACGCTCTCGCCCCAGCAGATTCTGGTCGTGAAACTGTTGGAGCTTCCCGCAGTAGAGCTGGAAGACCGTATCCATGCTGAACTGCTTGAAAATCCGGCACTTGAAGAAGGTAAAGAAGAAAACACTGCGGATGAGTATGCTGATTCCGACACTACGGAAGATGGCATGGATAGTGATGCCAACGATTATGATTCTTTGAGTGATTATCTGACTGAAGACGATATTCCCGATTATAAATTACAAGAAAACAACCGTTCGAAAGATGAACAGGCGGAGGATATTCCGTTCTCCGATTCCACTTCTTTTTATGAAATCCTGAAAGAACAGCTGCGTGAACGCAACCTGACTGAACATCAGTGTGACCTGGTGGAATATCTGATCGGTTCATTGGACGATGACGGACTGCTCCGTAAGTCATTGGAGAGCATCTGTGATGAACTGGCGATTTATGCCGGCATCGAATCGACAGAAGAAGAATTGGAGGAAGCACTCTGTATCTTGCAGGACTTTGATCCCGCTGGTATCGGTGCCCGTAGCCTTCAAGAATGTCTGTTGATACAGATTTGCCGGAAGAAGGATGAAGAGAAGAAGCCCAACCCGATACTGGAGCTGGAAGAACGTATCATCAGAGAGTGTTATGAAGAATTCACCCGTAAACACTGGGAGAAGATTATAAAGAAACTGGACATTGATGAAGAGACTTTCCAGGAAGCTCTTAATGAGATAACCAAGCTGAATCCCCGTCCGGGTGCTTCTTTGGGAGAAGCGATCGGCAGGAATCTCCAACAGATAGTTCCCGACTTTATCGTGGAAACGTATGATGACGGAACCATCAATATAAGCCTCAATAATCGTAATGTCCCCGAACTCCGTATGAGTCGCGACTTTACGGAAATGGTGGAAGAGCATACCAAAAACAGGGCTAATCAATCAAAAGAATCCAAAGAAGCGATGATGTTCCTGAAGCAGAAAATGGATGCGGCACAAGGATTTATCGATGCTGTGCGGCAGCGTCAGAATACCCTGATGACTACCATGCAGGCTATCATTGACTTACAACGTCCTTTCTTCTTGGAAGGAGACGAATCTCTGTTGAAACCGATGATTTTAAAAGATGTGGCCGAACGTACCGGACTGGACATTTCAACGATCTCCCGCGTGAGCAACAGTAAATATGTGCAGACAAATTACGGCATTTATCCGCTCAAGTTCTTTTTCAGTGATGGGTATACCACGGAGGACGGTGAAGAAATGTCTGTCCGTGAGATACGCAAGATTCTGAAAGAGTGTATTGATGGGGAGGACAAGAAGAAACCGCTGACAGATGATGAATTGGCGGACATCTTGAAAGAGAAAGGTTATCCCATTGCTCGTAGAACGGTAGCCAAATACCGTCAGCAGTTGAATATTCCGGTTGCGCGACTTCGAAAATGAGAACGAATATAAAGTATTAAGTATAAAGTATTAAGTATTAGTGCTGATGGACAGAGAGAGAGAACATATCATAGCGGATAAGACAATGTTGCAGGTGGCGAGAGCTACTTCGATGGTCTTTACTCCATTTTCTATTCCGTTTTTATCGTTTCTGGTGTTATTCCTGTTTTCTTATCTTCGTATCATGCCGATACAATATAAGTTGATCGTGTTGGGAATTGTTTACTGCTTTACCATACTGACACCTACCATTACCATTTTCCTGTTTCGTAAAATCAATGGCTTTGCCCGTCAGGAGTTGAGTGAGCGCAAGAAACGTTATGTACCGATTCTGCTGACTATCATCTCGTATGTGTTCTGCCTGTTGATGATGCGCCGGCTGAATATACCTTGGTATATGACAGGTATCATCCTCGTTTCTTTGGTAGTATCTATTATCTGCATTGCAGTGAATTTGAAATGGAAATTGAGTGAACACATGGCAGGAATAGGCGGAGTGATCGGCGGACTGGTTTCTTTCAGTGCTTTGTTCGGTTACAATCCGGTCGGATGGTTATGCCTGTTTATATTGATTGCCGGTATATTAGGTTCTGCACGAATTGTATTGGGACATCACACGTTGGGTGAGGTGCTTTCCGGTTTTGCGGTTGGTTTGATATGTGCCCTTTTGGTACTTCATCCGGTGAGCAACATCTTATTTCGAGTATTTTTATTTTAAAACAGTATAAATCCTAAAAACTAATTATTATGAACTTTCCACAGAATTTGAAGTACACGAACGAACACGAATGGATTCGCGTTGAAGGAGACATTGCATACGTAGGTATCACTGATTATGCTCAAGAACAATTGGGTGATATCGTGTTCGTAGACATACCGACTGTTGGTGAAACGTTGGAAGCTGGTGAGACATTCGGAACCATCGAAGTAGTGAAAACAATTTCCGATCTTTTCCTGCCTGTAGCAGGTGAAGTGATGGAACAAAATGAAGCATTGGAAGAAAATCCGGAACTGGTTAATAAAGATCCGTATGGCGAAGGTTGGTTGATTAAAGTGAAACCGACAGACCTGAAAGCCGTTGAGGACCTGCTGGATGCCGAAGCATACAAAGCTGTGGTAAACGGATAATTCTTACCTCACTTTAAATTGTAAATAGTAAATCGTAAAATAGTAAATCAAAATGACTCCAATTGTAAGTATTATCATGGGTAGCACGTCCGACCTTCCTGTTATGGAGAAGGCTGCGCAACTGCTGAATGATATGCATGTACCGTTCGAAATGAACGCGCTTTCTGCTCACCGCACGCCTGAAGCTGTGGAAGAGTTTGCAAAGAATGCCCGCAACCGTGGCATTAAAGTTATTATCGCCGCTGCCGGAATGGCTGCCGCCCTTCCCGGTGTAATTGCAGCCAACACTACACTGCCGGTGATCGGGGTACCCGTAAAAGGCTCCGTGCTCGATGGTGTAGACGCGCTTTATTCTATCATCCAGATGCCTCCGGGCATTCCTGTGGCAACGGTTGCTATAAACGGAGCGATGAATGCCGCTATCCTTGCCATTCAGATGTTGGCATTGAGTGACGAGAAATTGGCAGAAGCTTTTGCTGCTTACAAAGAAGGACTGAAAAAGAAAATCGTAAAAGCAAACGAAGAACTGAAAGAAGTTAAGTTTGAATATAAAACAAACTAATGTGATTTACGATTTGACAATTTACGATTGGCGATTGAAATATCTTCGTAAATCGTATGTTGTCTTTGCACGTTGTCTTTGCATATTGCGCAGAAAGTGTTTTCAGTCATCAAATCATATATCGTAAATCATAAATCATAAATCAAAATGGTTGATCTATTCAATTATTTTCGAAGAGAAACCACAGAAGTAAATATTGGGGCTGTGCCGTTGGGCGGCCCCAATTCTATTCGTGTCCAGTCGATGACAAACACGTCTACGCAGGACACACAGGCTTGTGTGGAACAGGCGAAACGTATTGTTGATGCAGGTGGCGAGTATGTCCGCCTCACAACGCAGGGTATCAAGGAAGCGGAGAATCTGATGAATATCAATATCGGACTACGCAGTCAGGGATATATGGTTCCATTGGTTGCCGATGTGCATTTCAATCCGAAAGTGGCGGATGTAGCTGCTCAATATGCGGAAAAGGTGCGCATCAATCCGGGAAACTATGTAGATGCTGCGCGTACTTTTAAGAAACTGGAATATACAGACGAGGAGTATGCGCAGGAAATACAGAAAATCCATGACCGGTTTGTCCCGTTCCTGAATATCTGTAAGGAGAATCACACTGCGATCCGGATCGGTGTGAATCATGGCTCTTTGTCCGATCGCATCATGTCACGCTATGGTGATACTCCCGAAGGAATGGTGGAATCCTGTATGGAATTCCTTCGTATCTGTGTAGCGGAGAACTTCACAGATGTGGTGATTTCTATCAAAGCCTCCAATACCGTGGTAATGGTGAAAACCGTTCGTCTGTTGGTGGACGTCATGGAAAAAGAGGGGATGGCTTTCCCATTACACCTCGGAGTGACAGAAGCCGGAGACGGAGAGGACGGGCGTATCAAGTCGGCTCTCGGCATCGGAGCATTGTTGAGCGACGGGTTGGGCGATACCATCCGCGTATCTTTGAGTGAAGCACCCGAAGCTGAAATTCCGGTGGCCCGTAAATTGGTGGATTATGTTCTATTGAGGCAGGAGCATCCTTATATTCCGGGATTGGAGGCGCCTGAATTTAACTATCTGTCTCCTGAACGCCGGAAGACAAAAGCGGTCCGTAATATCGGAGGCGAACATGTGCCCGTAGTCATTGCCGACCGCATGGACGGAAAGACAGAAGTAAATCCGCAATTCACTCCGGACTATATTTATGCCGGAAGAGCCTTGCCCGAACAACGGGAAGAAGGCGTGGAATATATTCTTGATGCGGACGTATGGCAAGGAGAGGCCGGAACCTGGCCTGCTTTCAATCATGCGCAACTACCATTGATGGGGGAATGTGATGCAGCGCTTAAATTCCTGTTTATACCCTATATGGCCCAAACAGATGAAGTGATAGCCTGTTTGAAGTACCACCCGGAAGTGGTAATCATCTCTCAAAGCAACCATCCGAACCGTTTGGGTGAGCACCGTGCATTGGTGCATCAGCTAATGACGGAAGGTTTGCAGAATCCGGTTGTCTTCTTCCAGCATTATGCGGAAGATGATGCGGAGAATTTGCAGATAAAATCCGCAGCCGATATGGGAGCCTTGATCTTTGACGGTCTTTGCGATGGTATCTTCCTGTTCAATCAGGGCAGTTTGAGCCATGCCGTTGTCGACGCTACTGCTTTCGGAATCTTGCAGGCCGGACGTACCCGTACCTCTAAGACAGAATACATATCCTGTCCCGGTTGCGGCCGTACGCTTTACGACTTGGAGAAAACAATCGCCCGTATCAAGGCAGCCACTTCACATTTGAAAGGCTTGAAGATTGGCATTATGGGCTGTATCGTGAATGGTCCCGGTGAGATGGCGGATGCTGACTACGGTTATGTAGGAGCAGGACGGGGCAAAATCAGTCTTTATAAAGGCAAGGTGTGTGTAGAAAAGAATATTCCTGAAGAAGAGGCGGTAGAACGACTCCTGGAGTTTATCCGGACAGATCGGGAAGAAAACCAACAATGATAATTGGGCACGGAATACAGGTGATGGGGACTGATCTCATAGAAAACCTGTCATCCGTGCCTAACTTTCATGATGAGGATTCTACGGCGACCGGTAACGAGTGCCATTCTTGAACTTTCCTCAAATGCCAATTGCTGAATTCGTTTTAGCTCTTTTAGTTCTTCTTCTCTATTATAGAACCTCATAGTCAGTGAATTATATTAGTAACTGTGGTTACTGTAACCACGGTTACAAAGATGTTTATTCTGAAGGGAACAGCAAACTTTTTCTTTCTTTTATAAATTCTTTACCCTTTCCAATTAAAAATTTTATGATCGTTTCTATTGATTTGTACCAGTCTTATTGTCAAACTGTCAGGATGATATTTAAGTATTTGAATAGCAGTATTATATCACCTGACAATAGATGCTGACAATAGGCTGACAATAAAATATATCTACTTTTACTGTCAGCCTTATTTTTATCTCTTATGATCCTTTTATGACTTGATAAATAATAGTCTTAGAAGCATGTTCTGAAGTAATGTTGCATTTTAATAACAGCCTCCCAAAGTGATATCTACCTATATAGTTCCATTAACGTGCCTATGTAGTTGCCCTAGAGTGTCAGTATAGTTCTACTGAAGTACCGCTATCTTTACTTTGTCACGGCCGTGGTGACTTCTTCCCACAGCCGTGACGAGTTCCTACCACGGCCGTGGAAAGATCTCGTCACGGCCGTGGAGAGTTAACAATACTGATGCTTTAATGTAACAATACCTACTTGTTAAGTGAAAGATACCAGCTATATATCATTCATTTAATAGGGGGATTCATTTTAAAAAGCTGCTTTCTATGTGGATGGTATGGTTACTGCAGGCGATGATGTCCTTCGGGTGCATCCTGCCCCAAAGCAATCAAATAACAGGCTGACAATAAAAGTTCTAATTTTTTATTGTCAGCCTATTGTCATGGCTTATTGTCAGCATGTAAACCGATGATAATCATTATACTATTGGGGAAAAACTTTGGTTGACAATAAGAATCATCAAATTTATATGTAGGCCTAATGTCTGTCTTTCCAATAGTACACATCTTTACAAAAATAGAGGGGAACTCTTGGATGAATCCATTTGTTCCCCTCGAGGGTATTGCTAGCCTTTACCTCTTATATTTTCAAAGGCAAGTAGCAACATCTAAATGTTACGTTTTCGACTTTGCAGTCGTTCGGGTGTCGCTCCATCCGAATTGACTTGCCTTTGTGGTTATTATTAACTTGTTGTTTTACACCTACCGTAAATTTATAGGCACAAAAAAAGCGGAGAGCATTTGCCTATCCGCCAGAGAGGGAGTCCAAGCCCTAAACACACAAACAGGAAACACTCCCCGCATATTGCAAGGAGCATTTATCTGCTTCTCTGTGTGTTTGGAATTTTTGGACTTTTCACTGGCACAGAAATCAGCTAAACGCTTTTTTTTCTTAAAACAAACAATACAGTCGCGCTACGACTGATTGTGCAAAGATAACAATTAATTAAGTTATACAGTCTTTCATCCTATGTTTTTTCTCTGTGCAGAGTGTTTTTGTTCTATGTTCCATAAAATCGTTTGAAATAGTCTGGTTCCCTTGCTATGACTATATCTCATAAGATTCATATCGTTTATTTTTTATATTTTTACTAAACATCTCGGAGTTATACGAATTATTGTTATTTTTGCCTCACATAATTTCTAAACAATAATTAAATTATTTATTCGTATGAAAAAGGCCTTGTTATTGTTCGCTCTAGTAGCGATAAGCGTAGTGAGTATCAATGCTCAAGACAACCTGAAATGGGGTGTGATGGCAGGTATGAATGTTAGTAAATACACCATTACAGGTTTTGACAGCAGGATAGGTTTTCACGCAGGAGTTAAAGCAGAAGTGGGATTGTCGCAGGATGCGAATGGTAGTGGTGCCTATATGGATTTCGCTGCATTGTTGACATTGAAAGGTGCTAAAGTTGATGGCGGATCACTTGCAAGCATAACATTTAATCCATACTATCTGGAAGTACCAGTACGTGTAGGATATAAATATGCAGTGAATGATGATTTCTCATTATTTGGTAGTGTAGGTCCTTATATTGCTGTCGGACTGTTTGGAAAAGCAAAAGCGAAAGTGGACGGTGATTATTTTGATTTTGATGAAATAGGAGGCAATTCTGCATCCGAAGATATATTTGGCGACGATGGTCTGAAACGATTCGACCTCGGTCTTGGACTGAAAGCCGGAGTTGAGTTCAGTAAGAAATATCAGGTTGCCATAAGCTATGATTTCGGACTTGTTGAGGTAATCAAAGAAGTAGGAATGAAGAACAGAAACCTGATGATCTCATTGGGATATATGTTCTAAAACCGATTTTGCAACTTTGTTGCATAAATCATTTGCTACCTTTGCATCAACTAAATGATGAATGTTATGGGACATTGTAGTTGTGGCGCTCACTCATGCGCAGCAGAAAAAAAGGTTGATGCAAAGGTTTCGGTATTCCATGAATATGGGAAAGTGATATTCTCTCTCCTGCTGCTGGCAGGTGGAATAATCATGAATGCTCTTGATTTAGCATTCTTCCGTGAAGGATATGTTTCTTTGATATGGTATATCGTAGCCTATCTTCCGGTAGGAATTCCGGTGATGAAAGAAGCCTGGGAAAGCATCAGGGGAAAAGACTATTTCAGTGAGTTCACCCTAATGGTTATTGCTACTTTGGGAGCTTTCTATATTGGCGAATATCCGGAAGGCGTAGCCGTGATGCTATTTTATACAGTAGGAGAACTGTTTCAGGGTAAAGCGGTAGATAAAGCCAAACGTAATATCGGAGCCTTATTGGACGTAAGACCCGAAAAAGCACTGGTACTTAGAGAGGGTAATCTTGTTACTGAAAGTCCTAAAAAGATAAAAGTCGGTGAAATCATAGAAATAAAGGCAGGTGAGCGAGTGCCATTGGATGGAATCATGCAGAATGAAGTTGCCGCCTTTAATACAGCCGCATTAACGGGCGAAAGCGTGCCTCGTAATATTCGGAAAGGGGAGGAAGTGCTTGCCGGAATGATTGTAACAGACAAGGTAATCCGACTTGAAGTGACGAGACCTTTTGACAAGAGCGCACTCGCCCGAATATTGGAACTAGTTCAGAATGCCGCCGAACGCAAAGCTCCGGCAGAATTGTTTATTCGCAAGTTTGCCCGTGTTTACACACCGATTGTTATCATACTGGCCGTATTAATTGTATTGTCTCCATTTGTCTATTCACTTATCAATCCTGCATTTGTATTCACATTTAATGATTGGTTATACAGAGCTTTGGTCTTTTTGGTGATTTCATGTCCATGCGCATTGGTGGTTAGTATTCCATTAGGCTATTTTGGTGGTATCGGAGCGGCATCCCGATTGGGTATTTTATTCAAGGGCGGTAATTATCTGGACGCTATCATTAAGATCAATACGGTGGTATTCGATAAAACAGGAACCCTGACAAAAGGAACCTTTGACGTGCAGGCTTGTAAAAGTGCAGGCGATATTTCGGAAGAAGAATTAGTGAAACTGATTGCTTCGGTAGAAAGTGATAGCACACATCCGATTGCCAAGGCTGTTGTGAATTATGCGAAAGAACGAAATATTGAACGCGTAACCGTTACCGATACGAAAGAATATGCCGGCTTCGGATTGGAAGCAACGGTAGACGGAATACCGGTTCTGGTTGGTAATTGCCGGTTACTGTCCAAGTTTGATATATCCTTTCCGCAAGAATTGTTGAAGATGACAGATACCATTGTAGTCTGTGCTGTTGGAAACCGTTATGCCGGTTATCTGTTGTTGGCTGATGCCTTGAAAGAAGACGCAAAGGTAGCTATTGACCGCTTAAAAGCTTTAAATATTGAAAACATACAGATATTATCCGGTGATAAACAGAGTATTGTTACTAACTTTGCGGAGAAGCTCGGCATATCGAAAGCCTATGGCGACTTGCTTCCGGAAGGGAAAGTGAAACACTTGGAAGAATTGCGGCAGGATGAGGCAAACCGGATTGCATTTGTCGGCGATGGAATGAATGATGCACCGGTGCTCGCTTTAAGTCACGTTGGTATTGCTATGGGCGGATTGGGCAGTGATGCAGCCATTGAAACAGCCGATGTCGTGATACAGACAGATCAGCTGTCGAAAGTAGCCGAAGCTATCAAAGTTGGAAGGTTGACACGAAGAATCATTTGGCAGAATGTATCACTGGCATTTGGAGTGAAATTGCTTGTATTGATTTTGGGAGCCGGTGGAATCGCTACTCTTTGGGAAGCTGTTTTCGCAGATGTAGGCGTTGCGTTGCTTGCCATAATGAACGCCGTCAGAATACAGAAAATGATAAAGTAGGAGAAAGATGGAAGAAGATATTTATTTGGATAAGCTGGTCAGAAGAGACATTAAGCCAACTGCAATAAGGCTCTTGGTGATAAAAGAGATGATGCAGGCAGAGCGTGCAGTGTCATTGCTTGACCTCGAAACATTGCTCGACACAGTTGATAAATCGACCATATCCCGTACCATCGCTCTCTTCTTGTCTCATCACCTCATACATAGCATAGACGATGGAAGCGGTTCGTTGAAGTATGCCGTTTGTGACAACTCTTGCAATTGTGTGGTACAGGATTTACATTCGCATTTTTATTGTGAGAAATGTCATCGGACATTCTGCCTGGAAGGTACCCATATCCCGGTGATTGATTTGCCTGAAGGATTTACTTTGCATAGCATTAATTATGTCCTTAAAGGGATTTGTCAGGAATGTTCTTCTGTGGGAATGACATTGGCAATGAAATAAAAAAGACCGAAACCCGGAACGATAAAAAGATCGTCAGGTTTCGGCCTTCTGCTTTCGCTAATATTGTTTGATTAGTCAATATTGGGATTCAAAGCATGCCAGTCCTTAATGGCTGGGATGATTCCCATTTCAATCACTTCGTCACGAAGTTTACATAAGTGTTCGTAGCTCTTTTCTAATTCTTCCTGTTCGGCAGGAGTTCCAGCTATTTCTTTATAAGTAACGCCGTCTTTAGTAATTGAAGTTTCCATCGCCATCATGATATGGTCGAATTTGCCATTGGAAACATACGTTCCGGCAGGCCAGCGGAATGGCTGTCCGCCCATAGCAGCAGCAATCATTTCGATAGACAGATAAGCCGGGCTTTGGAAAGAAGAACGGCCGCGCAGGTCGATGATATGTTTTCCACCCTGGATGACACGTACTTTCAGTGCTTCCCATTCCGTCAACGGAAGGCGGGTAGTACCGATGAAATCGGTCAGGGGTTCTCCTTTTATTTTGGTGGTAGATGCAAATACAGCCATTTGTTCTCCATGACCGCCATACGTACGGCAATTCTGAATGTCGGAAGCGGGGATATGGAAGTATTTCACCAGTTCGTTTTGCAGGCGGGTGCTATCCAACGCAGCCAATGTAGAAACTTGTGAAGGTTTCAAACCTGCATACAATAAAGTAATCAGACCGGTGATGTCTGCAGGATTAAAGATGACAACGATATGTTTTACGTTCGGGCAATATTGACGAACGTCTTTTCCGAATTGAGCGGCAATCTCTGCATTTCCTTTCAACAGATCTTCGCGGGTCATACCTGCCTTACGGGCTGCTCCACCGGAAGAAACAATATAAGAAGCTCCGGTCAGCGCTTCCTTGATATCGGAAGTATAGGTAAGGTTGACACCTTCAAAACCGCAATGATACAGTTCTTCAGCTACTCCTTCCAAAGCTGGTGCGAATGGATCATAGAGACAAATATTCGGAGTGAGTTTCATCATCATGGCTGTTTGTGCCATGTTGGAGCCGATCATTCCGGCAGCTCCCACAATCGTAAGTTTCTCGTTGGTTAGAAATTCCATAATTTTATATGTTTAAAAAGGTGAATAATTTACTCTTTCTTTTTGTCGCTACAAAGTTAACATATTAGAACGCAGATTGTTCATTGCAAATAGTTTTTCTCGATAACGAAAAGTTATAGCTGACTGATTGAGGGATCTATTCAAAATAGATTATCTTTGCTGCTTATATAATATAATAGATAAGAATATGAGCATCGAATTAGGAAAGTTCAACCAGCTTGAAGTCGTGAAGGAAGTCGATTTCGGCGTATATCTCGATGGTGGAGAAGAAGGTGAGATTTTGTTGCCTACCCGCTATGTGCCCGAGGATTGTAAGATAGGAGATTTTTTGAATGTGTTTCTTTACCTGGATATGGATGAGAGGCTGATTGCTACGACACTGACCCCGTTAGTGCAGGTCGGACAGTTTGCTTGTCTGGAAGTCTCCTGGGTAAATCAATACGGAGCTTTCCTGAACTGGGGATTGATGAAAGACCTGTTTGTGCCGTTCCGTGAGCAGAAGATGAAAATGCAGGTTGGACGGAAATACGTGGTTCATGCACATGTGGATGAAGAGAGTTACCGTATTGTGGCTTCAGCAAAAGTGGAACGTTATCTGTCGAAAGAAAAGCCGGAATATGCTCCGGGAGCAGAGGTGAATATTCTTATCTGGCAGAAGACGGACTTAGGCTTTAAGGCAATTATAGATGATATGTATAGCGGTTTATTGTATGAAAATGAAATATTCTGTCCGTTGGAGACAGGGATGGAAATGAAAGCTTTTGTGAAACAGGTGCGTGAAGATGGTAAGGTCGATTTGATTCTTCAGAAACCCGGTTTTGAAAAGATTGACGATTTTTCGAAAACGCTGCTAGACTATATCAAAGAGCACGGGGGACGAATTAACTTGAATGATAAAAGTCCAGCGGAAGATATCTACGACACGTTTGGTGTCAGCAAGAAAACCTTTAAGAAAGGAGTGGGCGACTTGTATAAGAAACGTCTGATTACCTTGCACGAGGATGGCATTGTTTTGGCGGATTCCTAAACAGAATAGGGATTTCCCTACATACGAATAGAGAGAATCATTGGGGTGGGGAGTTTCCTCACCCTATTTTTGTGGTATCAGATTAAAGATATAAATAATAAAAACGAGATAAGTTATGCGTAAGATTATAATAAGTTTCTGCATCCTGTTCGCTGCCCTTTCCTTACAAGCGCAGTCTGTTAACGGAATCCGTATCGACGGCGGAAATACTCCGATACTTGTTTACTTGGGAGGAAACCAAATCAGTTTGCCTACTACTACCTGCTTTATAGCCAATTTGAATCCCGGACATTATACTGTTGAAGTATATGCCACCCGCTTTACCCGTCCGGGAGAGCGAGTATGGAAAGGAGAAAAATTGTATAAAGACTATGTTTATTTCGATGGTAGGGGAGTGAAAGAGATATGGGTAGACGGACGTGATAACATGCATCCGGAAAGACCCGACCGCCCCGGACAGGGGGGACATCGTCCGGGACAAGGAGAACACCGCCCGGGATATGGTTACAACAGGGTCATGAACGATCAGCTCTTTCAAACGTTTTATAATGAGATGAAGAAGGAGCCTTTTAAAGATGATCGTATAAAGTTGCTTAATGCTGCATTGGCCGGTTCTGATTTTACATCTGCCCAATGTCTCCAACTGACCAAACTTTATACATTTGACGATGACCGGATGGAAATTATGAAGATAATGTATCCCCGCATTGTAGATAAAGAAGCTTTCTTTACAGTGATTAATACCCTGACATTTACTTCCAGCAAGGACAAGATGAATGATTTTGTGATAGGGTATGGTCAGCGTTGATACTATTAACTGTACGGTTATAGAGATATGTTACGCATGTTTATTGAGGAATATTATCGGAATAATAAATGATAGGAGATTGAATTATGAAACGAATACTTTTTTTACTCTTTGCGGTCGGTCTGACTGCCAATATGACCGTAATGGCTGGAATGAGCACCAGCAAGGTACGTAAGGAGACACGTTTTCTTACCGATAAGATGGCGTATGAATTGAGTTTGAGTACACAGCAATATAATGATGCGTATGAGATTAATTACGACTTTATTTATTCTGTCCGTAATATAATGGATTACGTAGCACGTGGTTACGAATGGGCATTGGATGATTATTATGAAGCTTTGGATATCCGTAACGACGATCTTCGCTGGGTATTGAGTGATGCGCAGTATCGCCGGTTTCTCGGTGCCGAGTATTTCTATCGGCCGATTTATGTAACCGGAGGGAAATGGAGTTTCAGGGTGTACATCAATTACCCGAACCGTAGCTTGTTCTATTTTGGTGTGCCTTATCATTACCGTACTTATTGTGGAGCGCATTATCGTCCGCACTTTCACCATACAAGCTACTATCGGGGAAGATATACTAATTTCAACCATTACTCTGCACCGCACCGAGTGAGAGATCAGAGAGTATATCACTCTTATCGTCGTTCGGACTTCGGTTCTGTACGGTTCCGTCCGAATACTTCCACTCGTCCGCATAATGCACCGACACGTCCGGGTAATTCTTCCCGTCCGGGTTCATCAACAACACGTCCCGGAACGTCTCGTCCAAGCACATCTACTCGTCCTGATACGTCTCGTCCCGGAACGACAACGCGACCTGGTACGTCTACTCGCCCTCGTCCGGAATCAGGAGATAGACCTTCAACTTCTGTCAGACCGTCTACACCGGCCGGAAATGGGAGACCGAATAAAGAGGTTGTTCCTGATAGAAACGGGAATACAAACAGAGTAGAAGGAGATCGTAATTCCGGTCGCCGTCCGGAAACAAGTTCCGGTTCTTCAAGCTCTAATCGCAGACCGACAAGCGGAAGTTCGACAAGTAGCGGTTCCAACCGTGAAAGTGGAAAAACAAGTAGTAGTTCAAGGGAAAGTTCAAGTAGGCGAAACGATAGTAGTGGTTCCTATAATAGAAATAACAGTTCTGATAGAAACAATAGTTCTTCCAGTCGTGGTAGCTCCGGTCGTGGCAGTTCTAGTTCCAATCGTGGCAGTTCTAGCTCCAGTCGTAGTAATTCCAGTCGCAGTAGTGAAAATACTACCAGCCGTAGCAGTAGTACTACCTCTAGCCGTAGTAGCGGTAGTTCGAGTTCTACTCGAAGCAGCGGTAGCTCTACCCGGAGCAATGTTTCCAGCGGACAAACAGAAAGACGCTCTTCTTCCGGAAGCACGAGAGGTAATAGCACTCAAAACTCTTCCCGTTCCTCTGAAAGAAACAGCAGTTCAAGAAGATAACCTATTCCTTTATTATTTATATCGATCTCATTGCTCCTCAGCGGTAGGAGAACTAGACTCCGGTTTTTCACCGGCTAGACTATTCCGGGCGTCGCCCGTAACTTGGATGTCGGGGCGGATACTATCCGCCTCGATTTCACTTATTACTCCTTGCTGTGCAAGACGTTTTGCAATCAGTTTGTAGTAACCTTCCATATTCTCCTTTAATTGTCCGCCTTCTGCAAAAGAACTGCGGAAATGCTTGGGTTTCGGGATAATGGAAGCCAGGAAAATACTTTCTTCCGTGGTCAGTTGCGAAGGGCGTTTCTTGAAATAATAAGCAGACGCTTCCTGAATACCATAAACGAGCGGTCCCCATTCTACAATATTCAGATATACTTCGTACATACGTTCTTTGGAAGTTAGTCTTTTATTCTCTATCAGCCACACAATCAATGCTTCTTCCAGTTTACGCGCAAAGTTCTTGTTACGGTTCAGGAATACATTCTTTACCAGTTGCATGGTGATCGTACTTCCTCCGCGTGCAAAGCGTTTCACTTGCAGGTCGTAAATCAGTGCTTCCCGTAAGGCATCGGGCAGAAAACCGCGATGATAAAAGAATGCTCCATCTTCGCTTTGCATGACAGACATTCTTAGAATGGGGGAAATGCTGTCCAAGGGTGTAAAGTGTTTGCATGAAGGACCGATAGGGAAGGTTCGTACCGGCACTCCATTCTCATAAGCTGTGTAAATGAACTCGTCGGACATTTTGGAGAGTGAAGTAGCTCCATAGCTTATGATATGGAAATCTTTTTCTTTCAATTCAGATTCCAGTTTGAGACTATCCAGTTGCGCAAAATCAATGTCTAACAGAAAATGATAAGCCAGCTCGCCACTTGTCTTGATGCCTTCCAGATTACTGAATAATCCTTTCGGCAGAGAACTGAACAGATCGTCTGCCGGAAACCAGGATTTGTTGACTGCTGCAGTGAAATGCCAGTTTCCCTTCTCCTTCTCGACCCGTAAATAAGGATGAAACTGGAGTTTGTTGAAGTCAACAATGGTGGTACTGTCCAATTCAAATGAGTGTCCGTTTATGTTCATCTCGTAACAGAGTTGTCCGCGATCGAGATGAATGATTTCAGGAGAGAGGGCTTTATGAAATACGTCCAGTCCGTTCACTTTTGCTTTTCCTTTGAGGAGCAGTTGGGCGGTCGCACGTTTATCTTTAGTCATGCTATAAGATAATGTATCGAAAGTGACTTCTGCTCCAAAACGGCGGGTAATATAAGGTAGTGAGATTTTCTTTTTCTCTGGAGCAAAGAGAGCTGCTTTTAATGTATAGTCTTTTCTGTTCAGTTCACCCGATGCTTGCCATTGTTGTTGAGGCAGTGTATCTTCTTTTATCTGAATGGTTGATTGAAAATGATTATCCTTAATAACAAAGGAGGGGATGTTGACTGCAACGAAGTTACTATCTTTGCGTTCGGTAATTTTTATTTGGTTGAGTAGGCCGTTTTCGGGCAGAAAGCCGTAAATGAGGTTCAATACCCGGTCGATGCGGTTGGCATAGTTGCTCTCTATGGCGGGCTTTGACTCTGTCTCTTGTTGTCGTTTAAGGAACAGGAAGTCATAGTTGGCTAGGGAATCATATTTGATAAAGTTTATTGCCAGCCCATCCATAAGAACATTGCGTACTTCGACTTCTCCTTTTAGTAACTTCCAAAAACTTAGTTTTACGTTGACAGATTGCAATGTCAGCAGGGTATCCCGTTGGTTGGGAATAATAGAAAGTCCTTGTAAAACCACTTTATTGCAGCCTTCCATTTGTAACTTCTGATAATGAATCTGCAGTCCGTATGCCTGTTCGATACGTGTAGTCCGTTTGTCAACGATATGGCATAAAATAATATTGCGGGATATAAAGAGACAAATGAGCCCGGTAAGCAAGATACCGGTAGCGGATAGAATAATAATTCTTTTTTTGCTGGACGTTTCCATCTTCTTTTTCTTGATATGATAATCGCTGCAAAGGTAGATAATAATTTGGGCAACAAGCGGAGTATTTTCCCATTTTTAGAGTTATATTCATCAGTAGAGAGAAGAAAATACAAAAAAAGGCGCTTTATTTGCAATATTAATCTTTTGTTAAGGTCTGTATTAATCTTTTCGTTTACTCGTTAATGTTACTTTTACGCTCAAAACCAATACTTTTGAAATTATGATGCGAATGAACAAACCGATGACTACTGCAATGTTTTGCATGGCATTATTGCTTGGAGGACTCTCATCTTGTACCACTAATGATGTGGAAGATATACAGGGAGGTGGTGAGCAAGACCTTTATGAAATTAAAGATCGTGCGTTGGGAGAATACCTTGTTTATAACTGTAGCCGTACAGACGAAAACAAGCTTCCTTATGAAATGGCTGTTGCGGAAAATGGCAAATTCTACCTGAACACCCAAAAGGCTGCTACCGTAGAAAATCTCTATCTGGTAAAAAACGATGCGCAGATAGCTAAACTGGAGAATGCGGGATTGGCTACAGCTGCAGTGAAGATTGTAGATATGGACGGTTTGCAGTTCTTTACCGCTCTAAAGACATTGAAGATTACTTCCAATTCGGTGGAGCGTATGGATCTGACTGCATTGACCGAGCTGGAAACGGTTGAGATGAATAATAACTCTGTTGCAGCACTGGACTTGTCGCAGAATACAAAACTTATTCGCTTTCGCTATGGTGGAAATTCGGCCGGTGATACATCTACCAAACTTTCTACAATTAGCTTTGCAAATAATAATGTGATAGAACATATTTATTTAAAGAACCAAAATCTTCAGGAGAATGGCTTTATTCTTCCTTCAAACTATGCAGCATTGAAAGAACTTGATTTGAGCAATAACCCGGCTGCTCCTTTTGCTATTCCGGAGGATTTAATGACCCAGTTGACTACTGCTGTCGGAGTGGTGGCTGATTCCGAAGGTGGAGGAGGTGAAGACGGTGAATTGTTCACAATCCCGGATAAGGCTTTTGGAGAGTATCTTTATTATCTTTCAACAGATGCTGGTAAATTGCCACAAGGGCTGGTTGTGAAAGAGGGCAATGAATATCAGTTGGATAAGACGATTGCGGCTACTGTTACGGCGGTAAATGTAGCGAAAACATCAGCCGCTACCAGTGAGTTGGTTACAGCCGGTCTTGAAACGGCAGAGACCCCTATAGCTTCTGTAGATGGCTTGCAGTTCTTTACAGGACTGGTTGAATTTACTGCCACCTCAAATAAGTTTACCGAGGCACTTCCGCTTACTGGACTTAGTAATTTAGAGGTCCTACAAGTGAATACGGCAGGAGTCGGTTCATTGGATTTGAGTGGTAACCCTAAATTGCGTATTTTGAATTGTAATGGTAGTACGAAAAGTGGATATGGTACGCTTTCGACCATTAATCTCTCATATACTCCCAATCTGGAAACTCTTAATCTGAAAAATAATAAATTGACAGAAATCAATGTTTCGAATCTGGTTAAATTGACAGAACTCGACTTAAGTGGCAATCCTGGTGCAAACTTCAAGATTCCGAGCGCAATATTTAATAATTTGACTACTACTAAAAACAAAGGTGTAGAAGCAGAATAATTCAAATAAAGAATACTATGATGATATATATAGGTGCATTTATAGCCTTACAGGTAATTGTATTGGTAGCTTATTGGCTAATGAAAAAGAATAACCCGCAAGGAGTATTGATGGTAGCCGGGATTTTGATGTTAGCACTTAGCATGTTGCTTGGTATGCATTCGCTAAGTCTGACCGAAACAACGGGGACGCCGGTTTTCGACCTCTTTCGGATTATAAAAGAAACTTTTTCATCGAACATGCTTCGTGTTGGTTTGATGATTATGACTATTGGAGGTTATGTAGCTTACATGAAAAAGATCAAGGCTAGTGATGCATTGGTATATGTGTCTATGCAACCACTGGCTATTTTCAAGAAGTTTCCCTATATCGCTGCTTCCATTGTAATCCCTATCGGACAGATGCTTTTCATTTGCACACCGAGCGCAACAGGACTTGGTTTGTTGCTGGTTGCTTCTATCTTTCCTATTTTGGTAGGCTTGGGAGTGAGTCGTCTGACGGCAGTATCGGTTATCTCTGCCTGCACTATTTTTGATATGGGGCCCGGTTCGGCCAATACCGCCCGGGCGGCGGAACTTGTCGGTCAAAATAATATGCTGTACTTTGTTGAACACCAGCTTCCGCTGGCCATTCCGCTTACTATTTTGCTAATGATTGTTTATTATCTCACCAATCGTTATTTTGACCGCAAGGATCGCCAATCAGGACGTACGCAACCAGAAATGATGGATACAAAAGATTTCAAGGTGGATATTCCATTGATTTATGCGATTCTGCCGGTGTTGCCGTTGTTCTTATTAATCATCTTTTCGAAGTATGTACACCTGTTCGATCCTCCGATAGAATTGGATACCACTACGGCTATGTTTGTTTCTCTGGCAGTTTCCATGTTGTTTGAGTTGATACGTCTTCGTTCTTTTAAAGCTGTTTTTATGACTATGAAATCATTCTGGGAAGGGATGGGTAAGGTATTTACCAATGTGGTGACACTGATTGTTGCGGCAGAAATCTTCTCTAAGGGGTTAATTAGCCTTGGCTTTATTGATGCGTTGGTTGAAGGATGTACCAGTCTGGGATTCTCTGGCATTTTGGTTTCGATTGTCATTATCCTGATTCTTTTCCTGGCTGCTATCCTGATGGGAAGTGGAAATGCTTCGTTCTTCTCGTTTGGTCCGCTGGTTCCGTCAATTGCTACCAAAGTCGGTATGACTCCCGTAGATATGATATTACCTATGCAATTAGCATCGAGCATGGGACGGGCGGCATCACCTATTGCCGGTGTGATTATCGCCATTTCGGAGATTGCCGGTGTGTCGGCTACCGATTTGGCCAAACGCAATATCATTCCGTTGTCAATCACATTGATTGCTATGATAGTTATTCACTTTTTTATCTAACAAGTAATACTGATTATGATGTTCAAACTGATTCAAAATATACATCTTTATGCTCCTGAAGACAGGGGGATAAACGACCTGCTTATTTGTGGTGAAAAGATTGCTTGTATCGCACCCCATATCGATATTCGGGGATTAGAGGTGGAAGTGATCGATGGGGCAGGCATGAATGCTGCTCCCGGCTGTATAGACCAGCACGTACATATCATTGGCGGAGGCGGACAAACCGGCTACTTTTCTTTGGCCCCTGAAGTACCGTTAAGCCGTTTACTGGCTTGTGGAACGACTACGGTAGTCGGACTGTTGGGAACCGATGGTTTCGTGAAACAATTACCGGCACTGTATGCCAAAACGAAAGCACTGTGCATGGACGGTATATCCGCTTATATGCTTACCGGTTACTATGGACTGCCCACTCCCACATTGACAGATAGCATTGCCAACGATTTGATTTTCATTGATAAAGTGATTGGCTGTAAGATAGCAATCAGTGACGACCGTAGTTCCTATCCTACTAAAACCGAATTGATGCGTATCATTCAGCAAGTACGCTTGGGAGGTTTTACTTCTGCCAAAGGCGGAGTGATGCATGTGCATTTGGGAGCTTTGCCCGGAGGAATTGAGCTATTGTTAGAGATAGCACGGGAGTATCCTTCATTAATCAGCTATATTTCTCCTACTCACATGGGACGTACACACGATTTATTCTTGCAAGGAATTGAATTTGCCCGTATGGGGGGAATGATTGATATTTCCACAGGAGGAACAAAATATTGTGAACCTTATGAAAGTGTACTGGAGGGATTGAATGCCGGAGTATCTATTGACCGTATGACTTTCTCATCGGATGGTAATGCCGGCGTACGTCGTAAGGATCCGATAACCGGTGAGGATAGTTATACTGTGGCGCCGTTACATCGAAACCTGGAGCAAGTGATCCGGCTGATTGTGGACGGAGGCATTGCTCCTTCGGATGCTTTCCGCCTGATAACTTCCAACCCTGCCCGTACAATGAAGCTGAAAGGAAAAGGAGAACTTCGGGAAGGATGGGATGCGGATATAACGCTGTTTGATGACAATTGGAAACTGCAAGGTGTCTATGCCCGTGGTGCGGAAATGATGCACGAAGGTGTCGTGATGCGTAAGGGAAATTTTGAAATGTAATACTAAAACAACATGGATATGAAAAAATATCTATTATTCCTGATAGGGCTATTCTTGCTCCTTCCGGTAATGGCACAGACAGACGAAGGTAGTGATGACGCCGAAATAGTGGAAGCCAGCGATGAAAGTTTATCAGATATCGACAATAAAGTAGTCCTCCATCGCTATAAAATGGGGGATGGCTTAAGATTCACAACACAAGGCGGCAATAAACTGACGGTCAGCGGGATGGTACAAACATCGGTAGAAAGCCGTCGCTTTGAAGATGTGGATCAGATGTACAACCGTTTTCGTGTGCGTCGTGCCCGTGTACGTTTTGATGGAAGTGTCTATCACGATAAATTGCGTTTCCGGTTGGGACTCGACTTGGTGAAAGGTAGTGAGACGGATGATGACTCCGGGTCGTTATTGATGGATGCCTATGCTGCCTATCGCCCTTGGGGCTCTAAACTTGTCATTTCGTTTGGGCAGCGTTCCACTCCTACGGATAACTATGAATTGCAGATGAGTTCTCACACGTTACAGTTTGGTGAACGTAGTAAAATAACTTCTGCATTTAGCACGATTCGTGAATTGGGTGTTTTTGCCGAAAGTTCTTTCCGGCTAGGCAGCAAAGGACTTTTACGTCCTTCCATTGCTATCACCGATGGTTCCGGTCCGATCTCGGAAGGAAAGCGTTATGGTGGATTGAAGTATGGCGGCCGGTTGAATTACCTTCCTTTTGGAGCTTTCCGTTCGATGGGAGGAAGCAGAGAAGGGGATATGGCTTACGAACTGACTCCGAAGTTGAGTGTCGGTGTTGCATATAGCTATGCGGACGGTACATCCGACCGTCGTGGCGGGCGCAGTAACGGAGATATTCTTTATATGAATGACCGTGATGAAATAGATCTTCCCGATTATGCTAAACTGGTGGCGGACTTTGCTTTTAAGTATCGCGGATTTTCGATGTTGGGCGAATATGCAAAGACATGGGGATATGTTCCTTCTTCTATAACGAAACGGGTACGAAACGACGGTTCCACCGCTACCTCCTTTGACGTGAACGGAGAACAGAATGTAGAAGCTTACATCAAAAACCGAATGATGTTGGGACAAGGATTTAATATCCAGGCAGGATATATGCTCCGTAGTCTTTGGAGTTTTGATTTGCGCTATACATACCTTAAGCCTGATGAATATTCGTATATGAATAATAATCTGTATTTCAACAGGCATAACTTTTATGATTTCAGTGTCTCCAAGTATCTGACACGCAATTATGCTGCCAAGATACAATTGACTGTCGGACTGGCTCGTAGCAATGGTGAAAACCGTACTCCTGATAGTACATACACCTATAATGGCAATGAGTGGATAGGTAACCTATTGTTCCAATTTAAATTCTGATGAAGCTATGAAACGAATATTATTAATACTTTGTCTTTTATTGTCCGGTCTTCCATTCTATGCCCAACAGACCGGAAAGGTGACGGCGAAGTTTTTCCCGGATCCGCAGGTCGATATTGATACCCCGGCATTTGCCAAGAAACACGGCTTCACCACATATCGTGAGATGATGACGTTCTTACATGACCTGGCTACTACGTATCCGGAACGAGTGAAACTTCAAATTGTTGGTCGCACCCAGCGTGGACGTGAAATACCCATGATAAAAGTGAGCAAGGGAGGAAATGATAAATTGCGTGTCCTCTATACAGGGTGTGTGCATGGAAATGAGCCTGCTGGCACCGAAGGTCTTCTGTATTTTATGAAACAACTGACTTGTGACTCTCAACTGTCTGTTCTGCTTGATAAAATGGACTTCTATATTATGCCTTCGGTAAATATTGACGGAAGCGAACAGGGAGAACGGGTCACTGCCAATGGTATAGACCTGAACCGTGATCAGACGCTTTTGTCAACTCCGGAAGCACGTACCTTACAACGGGTTGCTCTGACAGTCAAACCTCATTTGTTTATTGACTTCCATGAGTATAAACCACTCCGCGCTTCTTATGAAGAAGTGACCGACGGACTGCTGGTTACCAACCCTAACGACTTTATGTTTTTGTGGAGCAGCAACCCGAATGTGTCTCCGGCATTGCGTACTGTTGTAGACGAATTTTATGTGCCTGAAGCCATTCGCATGGCCGATGCGGAAGGGCTGACACATCACACCTATTTCACTACCAAAAGTAATCGTGGAGAAATTATATTCAATATCGGCGGTTCCTCACCCCGTTCTTCCACTAATATCATGGCCTTGCGTGGAGCTATCTCCATGCTGATGGAAGTACGTGGTGTCGGTCTGGGGCGTACCTCCTATAAGCGTAGGGTATATACTGTTTACAAATTGACAGAGTCATTTGCCCGTACTACTTTTGAACATGAAGGCCAAATACGAAAAGCAGTGGACGAATCCGCTCATTATAATGGTGATGTTGCTGTGACATTCCGTTCAAAGGCCGCTTCCGGTTATCCATTGACCTTTATCGACATGCTTGCCTGTAAAGAGGTGACTGTGCCTGTTGAGGCACGTATTGCTCCCGAATCGGAAGTCGTATTGACCCGCCAACGTCCTGTTGCCTATTATCTGGATGCGAATCAAAATCGTGCAGTCGAAATATTGCAGCAATATGGAGTTGAACTGGAACGGCTGGCATCTCCGGAAACGATTGAACTGGAGTGCTATACCGTTACCAAGGCGGTAGAAAGTCATGATTTAGTGGCTGGTATCTTGCCGTTGAACGTGGTAACAAATACCAGTAACCGTACGATTACTCTTCCGGCCGGTAGCTATCGTATTTCCATGTCCCAACCTTTGGCTACCCTTGTGACAGTATTGCTGGAACCGGAATCGGCCAATGGTTTCGTCAACTACCGCGTGATTGATGCTGCAGTAAATAATACGCTGGGCGTCTATCGTAAAATGAAATAGATTAATTAATGACGATAAATAGAATACAAGATATGAAAAAGATAATAATAGGAGTTTTCTCCTTGATTTTGGCTACTGGTCTGTATGCGCAGACAATTGGAAACGAGGCATTTCCGCAACTGAAAGATGGTTTGCTTGACTTGAACTTGAGAGCACCCGGTCAGAAACTGCGTTTTGGCGGTTATCTCCAGGGTTCCGGTTACTATACAGATATAAAGAACGCAGAGTCGGAATATGGATTTGATATCGATCATGCTTATTTGAGCCTGGAAGGTTCGTTCCTGAATGAGAAACTGGGCTTCTTCTTGCAAGCTGATTTTGCCGATTCTTATCCTTTATTGGATGCATGGGTTTCGTATGCTCCCTGGAAACAATTGAAAATCAGTGCCGGACAGAAACAGACCTTTACTAATACCCGGCAAATGATGATGCTCGATCAGGGACTTGCTTTCGGTGAACATTCGTTGATGGATCGTACATTCTCCCGCACAGGGCGTGAATTGGGATTATTTGTTGAAAGCCGCTTGTCACTTGGCAAGTTAGGATTCGATTTAGGCGCTGCTGTAACTTCCGGTGACGGACGCAATTCATTTGGCTCCTCAAGTACTGATCCGGATTTGGGCGGATTGAAATATGGCGGACGTGTCACGGTTTATCCGTTGGGTTTCTTTACGAGCGGTAATGAGTTGGTCTTTAATGACTTTATTCGTGAGAAATCTCCTAAACTGGCTATCGGTGCGGCATATAGTTATAATGTCGGTGCCAGCAATATGGTAGGTGAAGGGCATAATGATTTTCAGATGTATGATAAAGAAGGTGCTGCGGATTATCCCGACTATCGTAAGCTGTCGGCCGATTTACTATTCAAGTGGAATGGCTTCTCGTTGTTGGCAGAGTATGTCAATGCAACGGCGAATGGCTTGAACGGACTTTATGTAGAAAAGGATGAGGGTGCAAAATTGAAACCGCGTCAGATAGCCAATTACTTGGCTTTGGGAAATGGACTCAATGTACAGGCCGGATATCTTTTCCGTAAATTATGGGCACTGGATGTCGCTTATAGTAAAGTGAACCCCGAATGGAAAGAGACGGGGCAGAGTGTCTTGCGTGAGGCAGATAACATTACTTTCGGCGCATCTAAATATTTCAATAATAATACGTTCAAGTTGCAGCTGGCCGGTTCATATACCTCATACAATCAGTTAGTGGGTGCAGGTTCCAAGGAATTTCAGGTTAAGTTGAATCTTCATATTCTCTTTTGATAATGATGCGTGTAGCAAACTTATTGATTTTACTTATTGCCGTATTGATGACGAGTTGTTTTAAAGACGACGAGTCAGAATCTTTGGGAGAAACCTCCAAGTTTCTCCCGGGAGACGGTATCGTGACATATTCCGGATATGCGCCTTTGGCTGACCGTCCTGTCCGCATACATTTTCATATCCCTGCCAACGGGGATATGAAAAAGATGCCGGTGTTGTTTGTATTTCCCGGACTGGAAAGGAATGCTGCTGATTATCTGAATGCATGGCGTACAGAAGCGTCCAATAGGAATGTGATGGTATTTGTGTTTGAGTTTCCTACGGAGACTTACTCTACTGCACAGTATATCGAAGGCGGTATGTTTCAGGGAAATACACTGCTCGACCGTTCGGAATGGACATTCTCGCTTATCGAGTCTGTTTTTGATACTGTCCGGAAAGATACCGGTGCTTCGCGGACTAAATATGATATGTGGGGACATTCTGCCGGAGCGCAGTTTGTGCACCGGTATGTGACGTTTATGCCCGATACTCGTGTCGACAGGGCAGTGAGTGCCAACGCGGGCTGGTATACACTACCTGATGTGGATGTTGCTTATCCTTATGGCCTGAAAAATACGGATGTCGCGACTTCTTCCCAAGTTGCATCGTTGCTTGCCCGTAAACTGATTGTTCATTTGGGTACGGCAGATACGGATCGTAACGGACTGAACACTTCAACCGGTGCCGAAGCACAAGGCGCAAACAGATATCAGCGTGGTAAGTATTATTTTTCGGAGGCAAAGCGTATCAGTGTCAAAGGCGGTTATTCGTTGAACTGGGATAAGTATGAGGTGACAGGTGTTGCGCACGAGTATGCTAAAATGGCGGCAGCCGGAGCAAAAATACTCTATTAAGTAAGACCAAAATTTTGAGCCATCAGTTAAATAGCTTATTTTTGTTGACCTATTCATCAGACACAGGTATTTAAAATGTTTCTATCGGCATCGTATATACAAGGATTCTATTCTTCAGGGCAAAAGATTATATTATTGATATTCTGCCTCCTTTTCACTGTATCCCTGCGTGCTGTGCGTTCAGCAGAAGAGATTAAGAGTGTCAAGGCAGATCAGATACTTGATACCAAGCAGTTTAATTACTTGGATAAGGGGAGTGTCATCACATTGCAAGTCATGCTTCCCGGACAGGATAAAGTGGTGTTTGAGTCGCTGATGCGCATTGAAAGTACAGATAAAGAGTTATATAATCTGATTCTTTCCCGTTCTCCTCAAGCCGGTACCGAATTATTATGGGTGTGCAATTCGGAGGTGGAGAAAGTGCAGGTCAGTTCTCTGGAAGATTCAATCTCAACCGATACCATGTCGGTTGGCTTTTCGGTTTATTTTCCGGCAGACTCCGTTTATATATCCGCAAACGGACATTCTTATGCCTTTTCGTCGCATGGTATCCGTTCGGACCGGGGATATCGGTTCCATATTCTTGGCGATAAACGTTCTCATTTGAAGTTACTTGAGGGGCACGCTGAATTGTTGTCGGTTGGAAAGGAAGAACAACATCTGTCCGCCTGGTATTGGATTCTGTTGATTATTGTGGTGGATATGATCGTATTTCTGGGGATGCATTGGCGGCGTAGGCGTCAGAAGAGGTTGAAGGCAAGCAACCGGATTGAAATACTCACTTCATTTGGCGATGAAGGAGAAAAGGTCAAGTTGCCCCGCTATAATGCCGTTTATCTGTTTGGTGGATTACAGGTTTTTGACCGTAATGGCGAAGAAGTCTCGCAACGTTTCTCTCCGCTTTTGCGTGAGTTGTTTGTTTTGCTGATTTTGCGGTCGGCGGAGAATGGAATATCGTCGGAAGAACTCACTACCATGTTGTGGTTTGATAAAGATGATGTAAGTGCTAAAAACAATCGGGCGGTCAATCTTTCCAAATTGCGGGTGCTGGTAGAATCTGTTGGCGGGTGTACGATTTCCAAGATCTCGGGTAACTGGCGGGTGCAATTTGAGAAGAACGCTTTTGTGGATTACTATGAATGTCTTCCGGAGCGGATTCGTCCCGATAGCCTGACAACTGAACGAATCAAAATCATTGCAGCACTGACTGCTAAGGGGGGCTTGCTGAATGAATGTGACTATCTGTGGCTTGACGCTTTTAAAAGCCGGATAGCAGACAATCTTATTGAGTCTTTATTAAAGTACGCCACTTTACTGGATGAGCATGAAGCTTTTGATACCAAACTATTAATATCCGATATTATCTTCCGGTTCGACTCCGTGAACGAAGCGGCACTTAGACTCAAATGTGCCACATACGTATTCATGCGTAAGCAATATATGGCTAAGACTACCTATGAACACTTCTGCAGGGAATATAAATCACTGTATGACGAACCTTTCGAACATTCTTTCAATAGCATTATTAGTCAGTAATTTATTTATTTGTTCGTTTTTTAATTGGTTGTTCGATTCTAAGCGTACAACTGTTCATTTTCGTACACCATTCTGTTTTGCAATCTTTCTGATTATTAGCTTATTATCTTTTTGGCACGCTCGTTGCATATCTATAGTCGCAAGCGGACAACGAAGAAACATGAAAAAAGTTCAGAATGTTGCAACCGTTTGAGACACTTGATCCGTCTAATAAACAGAAGAATAAAAAAACAGAATGTTGAACAAATAAAAAATATACAATTATGAAAACTACAGTATTATTCAGAATGATCGTTTTAGTTGCTATGGTATTTGCAGGTATCTCTAATGCAACAGTGAAGGCACAAAACAATAACTTCATTACTAATGAAGAAACAGTAGGTGATCTTGTAGTATCGAAGGTGATTTACAGATTAGATGGCTCTCTTTATCGCCACATGAAATATGATTTTACCTATGACGATCAAAAGAGAATGGCTACCAAAGAGGCTTTCAAATGGGATGCTTCCACTGACAAATGGCTGCCGTACTTCAAGATTGATTATACTTATTCTTCTAATGAAATCACTTTGGTATACGCACGTTGGAATGATTCTCACAGAGCTTACGATGCGGCTGTTGAAAAGAGCGTGTACGAATTGAACGACGCTAATATGCCGGTAGCTTATATGAACTATAAATGGAATGATAAATGGATTGAAGAATCTAGTGTGAACTGGGCTATGAACGTGGCTACTCCGGCAACGAATGAAGCAACTCTGTTGACTGCCAGCAGATAAAAATAAATTAGGAGTTGTGAAACTCCTTCTCTCTCTTAATTTAACTGCATTAAAAACGGTGGATTGCCCTATGAGGAAGTCCACCGTTCTGTTTATCTGATAAACAGCTTATATTGATTTGTATTACTTTCCGGTGCGGTGCCTATTTAACGAGCGGCAAATATTCTCCATAACCTTCCTCTTTCATTTTCTCTTTCGGGATAAAACGAAGGGAGGCGCTATTGATGCAATAGCGTAATCCGCCTTTCTCTTTCGGACCATCTGTGAATACATGTCCCAGATGTGCATCTCCGGTTTTACTGCGTACTTCCGTACGTATCATGCCATGCGAAGTATCTTTCTTCTCTGCGATGATATCTTTTTGAATCGGCTGGGAAAAGCTAGGCCACCCGCAACCCGAATCGAACTTGTCGGTAGAAACAAACAAAGGCTCTCCGGTGGTAATATCAACATAAATGCCTGGGCGATGCTCATTCCAGTATTCATTGTGGAAGGCCGGTTCGGTGGCATTCTTCTGGGTTACTGCATATTGTTCCGCCGACAGTTCCTTGCGGAGGGTTGAGTCATCCGGTTTTTGATACACTTTTGTTTTCGGTGCATTGGCTTTGCGTGCCATTTCAAATAAAGCAGGATTGATATGGCAGTATCCTCCCGGATTTTTATCCAGATAGTCCTGATGGTAAGTCTCTGCCGGATAGAAATTAGTCAATGGCTTTACTTCTATAGCGATAGGAGTCTTATATTGTGTAGACAATAGTTTAATAGCCTGGTTAATGACAGGAAGATCTTCTTTATTTATATAATAAATTCCGGTTCTATACTGTGTTCCCCGGTCATTACCCTGACGGTTGAGGCTGGTAGGATCAATTGTCTTGAAATACAGATCGAGCAGCAAATTTAAATCTACCGTTTTAGGATCATAAACCACCTTTACTGTTTCCGCAGCATTGGTTTTTCCTGAACAGACCTGTTCATAACTTGGGTTGGCAACATTACTGTTGGCATATCCTACTTGAGTACTTTCTACTCCTCGAATTTGTTTCAGGAAATGTTCTGTTCCCCAGAAGCATCCTCCTGCAAAATAGATTTCTGCTTGATTTTTCATTGGTTTAGCAACTCCTAAAAATGTATTACTAATCACTACGATCACTATGATGATAAAATACTTCATATCCGTTAGTTCTTTCTATAATAACGAATGAACCAACGGATATGTTTGAAGGAACTACTTACTATACTAAACTCAAATATATTTCTTTTTATTCAATGATCTGTCCTTTGTAGAAATCCAGAATTTTAGTCCGGAACAGATAGTCGTATTTAGCTTGCAACTTATCCGAAAGAGCTTTCGTCAGATTAAGTTTGGCTTCATTATATTCTACAAAGGTAGCTTTGCCGTTATTGAATTTCTCACTCATCAGGCGGAAAGACTCCTCGTTGGCTTTCACTGCCACTTCACTGGAGTTGTACTTGCTTTCAGCAGCTAGAGCATTATACCAAGCCTGCTGAATCTCTTTGTAGAGTACTTTCTTTGCGTTATCCAATCTCAAAGATAAGTCTATTTGTTGTAAACGAGCGGTGCGTACTCGGTTTCGTGTAGAAAAACGATTAAAGATCGGAACGCTCAAATTGAATCCTATATACTTATTTAGGTTGTTCTTTATCTGACTGCCGAAGCTGTTTTCTGATCTTCCGCTCACCGTATAATAATTGCTACCCAAACCGGCGCTGAAAGAGAGTTGTGGATAGAATGCACTTTGAGCAATACGAATGCTATTAAGACTACCTTGTAAACGGTATTCTGCAGCCTTAATACTTGGTTTGTAAGCAAGAGCCTGTGTATATATATCATCCGGTGGGGTGAGAGATTCGAACTCTAGTTCTTCCTTAGGACTTTCGAGCACGAATCCTTCAGGCGTAGGTAATTCCAAAAGTTGGGTGAGGTCTAATAATGACAACTTGTACGTATTGTCTGATTGTACAGCAGTCATTTCGTCCTGTGCGACACGGGCTTGTGCTTCGGCCACTTCAGAAGGGGATGCTTTACCTACTCCGTGAAGTCCTTGGATGCGCTTTAGCTGGTCTTTGCTTAAATCTACCTGATTATGAGCAACCTTACTTAATTCTTGGTTGAATAAAACCTGCAAATAAGCGGAAGTGACATTGATTGCAATGTCTTCTTTGGCTTTATTCAAATCTTCTATAGCGGCTTTTAAATCCAACTTGGCAAGTGAATATTGGTTGGATAACTGCAAACCGGTAAATATAGGTACATTGGTTCCCAAGCTGAAACTGGTATTGGCACTGTTAATGTCACTATACGAGTTGTCTATCGGAGAAGCAGTACGTCCCCAACTCCAGTTTTGGCTGGCGCTACCGCTCAAATTCGGAAGACGTGTCCATTTACTAGTGTTTACACTCACTTTATTAGCTTCAACACTGTTGACCGATTGACGAATCTCTATATTATGCTCGATAGCATAGTCGATACATTGCCGCAATGTCCATGCTTGCGGAGAGTTGTTCTGCGCTTGGATAGAAGTGATTCCGATCCCGGCAAGCAGAAGGGCTGATATGGTTTTACGAATTATTTTCATTGAATTCAATTATTTATCTTTTTTCTCTGCACCCCGTACTTTGTCCTGTGCAGTTATTCCTTTCTTGATTTCTATTTTGATTCCATCACTCATTCCGGCAGTCACCTGCGTACGCTGGAACTTTTGTTCAGGCACTGAATCTGTCATGATGTACACAAATGTAGAGTCGCCATTAAACTCAATAGTGCTTTCGGGCACTGCCAATACTTGATTTGCTCTTTGCAACACGATTTCCGCATTAGCCGAATATCCGGAACGAATCTGAACGGAATCTGGAATGGTAATTGCAGCCTTGATTTCAAATTGGTTGGCACCATTGGTTTCTACCCCTTTCGGAGAGATATATTCCAGAATGGCGTTGAAAGTCAGATTCTGCAAAGCTCCGATTGTCAGTTTGATCGGCATCTGTTCATGGATACGTCCCACTTCCGTTTCATCAATATTACCACGGAAAATCATGTCGTTCATGTTGGCCACCGTAGCAATCGTGGTTCCATCATTGAACGTGTTACTCATAATCACAGAGTTACCGGCTTTTACAGGTACATCCAAAATCAACCCGTCAATGGTAGAACGAATCATCGTACTACTGAACGATGCACTGTTTTTAGTAATCCCTTCTTTTACGATTTCCAGATTATCTTTAGCCGTCTGTCTCTCTTCACGAGCTTGCTTCAAGGCTACTTCACTTTTCTCATATTCTTCCCGGCTAATCAGCTGATCTTCGTACAACTTCTTTACGCGGGCAAAATCCGTTTCTGCCTGTGTTGCATTAATCTCTGCCAGGCGCACACGACTTTCCGCAGAATTCAGTTGACCGAGTTCAGGGATTACTTTTACTTTGGCGATCACTTCCCCTTTCTTCACAGCTTGTCCGGCTTCTTTGTACACTTCGTCGATAATACCCGAAATCTGCGGTTTGATTAAAATTTCGTCTCTCGGTTCCACCTTTCCGGTAGCTACTGTAGTCTTTTGGAGGTCAGTGACTTCCGGTTTTACTATTTCGTAAGTGATTACCTTGGGTTTAGACTTCTGATAAAGGAATACGAATGTTCCGACAAGAATGATAGCAATGACTACCAATAATGTGATTTTCAGATACTTTTTCATGACTTTATTTATATTTTTATTGTTTACGATTAATAATTGAAATCCCTCACACCTCTTTATTCGTCGCGGATAGCTTCAATCGGTTTGATAGCCATAGCCCGATAAGCAGGTGCCAGACCTGCCAACATTCCCAGTGCGATCAGAAGAGCACAAGTGCCGATTGCCAGTCCGAAGGTAACCTGAAAACGGACGTCTCCTCCGTCGGCGTTTGCTCCCATCTCTACCAGTTGCAACACCATGACGGCAAAAGAGATTCCACACATTCCTGCAATAGTAGTAAGCACCATACTTTCCGATAGAATCTGTTGCAGAATATCTTTGGGGCGTGCGCCGATTGCCCGGCGGATACCAATTTCGGTGGTACGTTCTTTCACGGTTACCATCATAATATTAGATACGCCGATGGCACCTGCCAGCAGAGTTCCCAATCCTACCATCCAAACCAGTATGTTGATACCGGTAAACAGATTGTCTACCATCGAGAACATTGCTTCCGCATTCAGGTACATAAGTGCCTGTTTGTCGTTAGGCGCGATATAATGCGCAGCTTTAATAATCTGCTCCATTTCCGGTTGTACATCGGACACTTTGATTCCATGCTTCACGGTGAAGCAGATGACGTCGATCCGTCCCCCTAAGTTATACGTTTGCTGCATCGTGGTGAAAGGCAGGGTGACAGCTTCCGAAGCCCGTCCCTGTATGTTCATATCCCCTTCGGAGGAAGACATGCCAATCACCTGATAATAAATTCCGTCCACACGTATGTATTTTCCGCAAGGGTCCTCTCCCGGTTTGAACAGGCTTTCATAGATACGCTTTCCAATCACGCACACTTTACGCGCTTCCTGTATATCCACTTCGTTGATAAACCTGCCGTACGCCATTTCCTGTGATTCGATGTGGAGATAGTCCGGATATAATCCTTTCACGCTGCAATCGTATTTCTTATCTTCGTATACAGCTTTGGAACCCCAACGGGCAATGGAAGGAGTAATGACCTCCACATCTTTGACTTGCGAACGGAGGCGCTCGATGTCGATAGCTTCCAGATTCCACCATCTGCCTTTGCGGAATCCTTTGTAAGCTTCGCCCGTTTTCTGTGCGGCAAGGAAGCCGGAGTTGGTTGCGAATCCTTCAAAGTTCTTTTTCATCATGCCTTCCAGTCCTTGTCCGCCGCCGATCAGGGCGACGAGCATAAAGATTCCCCAGAAAACACCGAATGCAGTCAGCAGGCTTCTCGTTTTATTTCTTGTAATGGTAATGAGGATTTCCTCACAGGTATCCATGTCTATTCTCATAGTCTTAATCTGCTCTAAGTGCTTCGATTGGTCGGATGCTGACTGCTTTTCGGGCAGGAAATAATCCGGCTAACGTACCAGCTATTATTAATGTGAGTGTAGCCTGTATGGCGATTCTTATATCTACTGTCGGATTCAGGAAAACAGTTTCCGTCCACATTCCGGTATCCATTGTCTGATTGCCAAAGGCGTTATTCATCCATTCGGTCACTCCGATGCCCGCTACCATACCTATATATCCGAATATCGTGGTAATGGTGACACTCTCTACGATAATCAACCAGAGGATAGAAAGCGGCTTGGCACCCAGAGCTTTGCGGATACCGAATTCACGGGTACGCTCTTTTACAGTAATCAGCATGATGTTGGACACTCCTACAATCCCGCTTAACAGCGTGAAAATACCGATCACCCAGATAGCGATGCGTAGCATGTTCGAGCCTTGCTGCTGTTGCAAGTAGTTGGTAAACCGGTTCCAAATCCAGATAGCACTATGGTCTGTCGGGTCAAAGCGATGATTGGCCCCCAGCACCTTGCGGTAATGAGCTTCAAATGCTTCATTCGCTTCTATCGTTTCCAGGTTTTTGGTAGTCATGACAAGGTTATTCAACTTGTCTCCTTTGTTGTAAATCGTTTGCAGGGTGGTGAAGGGGATGTAAGCATCGCTGTCTCCGCTGTCTCCTTTATCATTATACAGCCCTACTACCTGATAAACCACATTACCGGCATTGACAAACTGCCCGATAGGCTCGGTATGCGTTTTATCGAAAAGAATCTCTGCTGTCTTTTTATGGAGCACAATTACTTTCCGGCGCTCTTTAATATCAATTTCATTGATGAAACGTCCTTTGAAGAGTTTCACCACTTCTACTTCCGTATGGTTGGGATATACGCCGGAAAGATTCAAACTGACGTATTCTTGTCCGAAACTTAAGTTAATACCTCCTTGCCACACGGTTGCCCCGGCTTTAATGACATGGTCCGGAAAATAATGGTCGGTAGCATCTACGTCTTTATTATCCAGTTGCACTCGTCTTCCTTCTTTCAGTCCATCGTATGATTTGCTGGTCCATCCCGGAAAAATCTTGATGGAGTTCATGGCACGTTCGGAAGCCGATTGCTCGAATGCATGGATCAATCCATTGCCTGCGCCTAACAGGACGATCAGCATAAAGATACCCCATGCCACAGCAAATCCTGTGAGAAAAGTCCTTAGCTTGTTACGCTTGATGGTACTGTATATTTCTTGCCAAATATCAATCATTTTTTTAAGTATTAAGTGATAAGTAAGTATTAAGTATTAGGCTGCGCTGCGACCGCATGGAATTAATACTTATTACTTATTTCATGAAACCGTCTTTGCCGAACGGAGAGGCATCGTGGTCGATATTATCTTCAATGCGTTCGATAACCCCGTCCTTGATGTGTATAATCTTGTCTGTTTGGTTGGCAACTCCGCTTTCGTGGGTGACAACTACAATCGTCATTCCCAGCTTATGAAGATCTTTCAGAATTTGCATCACTTCCACGGAAGTTTTACTGTCCAAAGCTCCTGTAGGCTCATCTGCCAGAATGATTTGCGGTTGGGTGATTAAAGCCCGTGCGATTGCCACACGTTGTTTCTGACCGCCACTCATTTCGTTGGGCATGTGATGTGCCCAGTCTTTTAAACCCAGACGGTCGAGATATTCCAAGGCAAGTGCATTTCGCTTCTTGCGGCTTATCCCTTGATAAAATAAAGGAAGTGCTACATTCTCTACGGCATCTTTAAAGGAAATCAGGTTAAATGACTGGAAGATAAATCCGATCATGCGGTTCCGGTATTCGGCAGCTTTGGTTTCGCTTAAGTTCTTGATGAGTACGTTATTCAGATAATACTCTCCGGTGTCGTAGTTGTCGAGAATTCCCAATATATTGAGTAAAGTTGATTTCCCAGACCCGGATGCTCCCATGATGGAAACAAATTCTCCCTGTTCGATATTGAGATTGATACCTTTAAGTACATGGAGAGGCGCTCCGTTGTTGTAGGTCTTGTTGACGTTTGTTAGTTGTATCACAATTTTCTTTATTTAGATTCTGTTTTCTAATAATTTTCTACTATTAGACGGCTGCAAGATACGAAAAGTTGCAAAGAGGTTGAACTTTTTTTGAAAAACATTTTGTAGACTCAATCTTCTTTACGTAATTTGTGTGCAGTAAACTTAATGATTAACTAACCCTTTTAAATAAAAGTATCATGAATTCAAACATGGAAAAGCCCTACGTAGTAGGTATTGACATAGGCGGAACGAATACCGTCTTTGGAATTGTAGACGCACGCGGAACTATTATTGCCAGCAGTTCAATCAAAACATCTGGTTATCCTACAGTAGAAGAATACGCTGATGAAGTGTGTAAAAGCCTGCTTCCATTGATTATTGCTAATGGTGGCGTTGATAAAATCAGAGGTATCGGTATCGGTGCTCCGAATGGTAACTATTACACGGGAACGATTGAATTTGCTCCGAACTTGCCTTGGAAAGGAATTCTTCCGTTGGCTGCCATGTTTGAAGAAAGACTGGGTATCCCCACTGCTTTGACAAACGATGCAAATGCTGCTGCTATCGGTGAAATGACTTATGGCGCTGCCCGTGGTATGAAAGACTTTATCATGATTACACTGGGTACCGGTGTGGGTAGTGGTATTGTTATCAACGGCCAGATGGTATATGGACATGACGGTTTTGCAGGCGAATTAGGACACGTGATCGCTCGTCGCGATGGTCGTCTTTGCGGTTGTGGACGTAAGGGATGTCTGGAAACTTACTGTTCGGCTACCGGTGTAGCTCGCACAGCTCGCGAATTCCTTGCCGCTCGTACGGATGCCAGCTTGCTTCGTAACATTCCTGCAGAAAACATTACTTCAAAAGATGTATATGACGCAGCTGTACAAGGAGATAAATTGGCACAGGAGATCTTCGAATTTACAGGTAATATCTTGGGTGAAGCTTTGGCGGATGCTATTGCATTCTCCAGCCCTGAAGCCATTGTATTGTTCGGTGGCTTGGCTAAGTCCGGTGACTATATCATGAAACCGATTCAGAAGGCCATTGATGATAATATCCTGAATATCTATAAAGGTAAGACGAAATTGCTCGTTTCCGAATTGAAGGATTCTGATGCTGCTGTACTGGGTGCCAGTGCATTGGCTTGGGAACTGAAAGATTTGAAAGAATAATATATCGTTATTATAATAAAGGTGATGAAGCCTCGGGAGTCTATGACTTTCGGGGCTTTGTTTTTAGATGCTATCCTGTGGTTGTGTTTATTCGGTTGAGATACAAAAAACGAAGTTAATAATAAATAACCCTATATTTTTGGTACTTTTGTGGCATATACTAAGAATAGAAGAAATACGACATGAAAAAAATATCCTCATTCACCGTCCTCATTATATCCCTGATGTTATTATTTATCTGTAATTCTGCAAAAGCCAATATGGCATCACCTTTCATTGAAGGAACCAAAGCAGCCAGTGCCATTTCGAGCAGGCATGTGGATATTCTGCATGAAAGTATCTTTATTCAGATAGACGAGAATTTCCATACTGCAAAATATAAGGTAGAATACACGATCAAAAGTGACGTAGTCGGTAAGCAAATTCCTCTCCTTTTTTGTGCCGTTGACTATAAAGACGACTTTTGCGTATGGCTTGATGGTCGTCCGGTAAAAGTGTTCGATATTCCGTTCAAAAAAGAAGAGGGGGAAGAATCTTCTGATTCTATATTCAGTGATTTCACTAACAGTTGTGATCGTTGTGACGACAACAACAGAAAAATAGAATGTCGATGGGACGATAATACGAGCGAAACATATTATTCTTTTGAAATGAAGTACTTCCAGCCCGAACTCTCGCAAGGTACTCATCGTATCCGGGTGGAATACACTGCATATCCCTGGCGAAACTGTCTTGATTGGATAACTAAATACAACTTTCGTTACTCTCTGTCGCCAGCCAAAAAATGGAAATCTTTCGGCACACTGGACATTACTGTTGAACAAGCAGGAAAGATAAAAGACTATTCAAGTAACCTTGGAAAGCCCCAAGAGGGTGGAATCAAACAAATCAACACATGGCATTTTGATTCGTTGCCCGAAGACGAATTCATGGAACTGACTTATAAGCCCGAACCGAATTCTTATGCTAAAATATTGTTAACCTTTGGTCCGGAAGGATTGGCAGCAGTGTACGGAATATTCTTATTTCTGCTACACTTGAAATTTATAACCTGTTATCGAAAGAGTAATCGTCAAAAGCGATTCTCATGGGTAGTCATTCTGGGAAGTATTTTGGTTCCATTCTTTATTTTGCTCTTTTTCATTTACTCCTACTCAATAATAGATTTTGTTATTGGCAAAGACGCTTCGCAAAGACATGGATATATTGCACTGATAATAATATTTTATCCCATTATATTACCCTTCTACTGGGTACTCATGTGGCTGATAGACAAACGTATAAAATATAAAATGTTGCATCAACAAGAAAAATAACACAATATTAAAAACCTTATTTGTTATTTTATATGTCAGGAGAAACAAAACCGTGCGGAATTGAATAATCATACGGTCAGTAAATTGAAGAAATAGGATTGCTTAGAGGATGGTAGCAATAAAAAAGGGAACCTCATAATGAATGAAGTTCCCTTTTTTATTTCGAATCGAAAAGTTCGGCTTAGCCGTTAACTCTTTTTTCTTTGATTCTAGCTTTCTTACCAGTAAGAGCACGCAGGTAGTACAATTTAGCGCGACGAACTTTACCTACCTTGTTCACTTCGATGCTATCGATAGCCGGTGATTCGATTGGGAAAATTCTTTCTACGCCTATAGTTCCTGACATTTTACGTACAGTAAAACGTTTCTTGTCTCCGTGACCGGCGATTTTGATAACAACACCACGGTACAACTGTACACGTTCTTTGTTACCCTCGATAATACGATATGCCACTGTTACAGTGTCTCCTGCTTTGAAGCTCGGGTGCTGTTTTCCGGTAGCAAATGCTTCTTCTGCAATTTTAATTAAATCCATTGTTGTTATTATTAAATTGTTTCATCGTTACAACGCAACATACCAAGTATCTCTTCTCTTGACAGCGATTGCGCGAAAGCGGTGCAAAGTAACGAATTATTTGCCAGATAGCCAAATGTTTTTGTATATTTGTAGCATATCTAAAAATAGCGAACATGAAACAGACTTATGTAAAGTATCTGATGGTGGCAGCGTTTGCAGGAGGTTTCCTGTTTACTTCCTGCCGGACCGCACGCGAGACTACGGCACAGTACGAAGTAACCAAAGTAGAGGGTAGCATGATAACGATTGATTCTGTTTGGGACACCACCCCCAACGTGAAAGCTACCGAAATCTTAAAGCCTTATAAGGAAAAGGTGGATGCGATGATGTATGAAGTCATCGGTACCAGTGCGATGAAGATGGATAAAGGAGCTCCTGAAAGCTTGCTATCCGACCTTGTCGCGGGTGTTCTACAGCAAGCGGCAACCCAGGTATTGGGGAAACCGGCCGATATGGGATTGGTAAATATGGGCGGCTTGCGTAATATCTTGCCCGAAGGAGATATCACGGTAGGAGATGTTTTTGAAATTCTTCCTTTCGAGAATTCCCTTTGTGTATTGACTATGAAAGGGACAGACTTGAGACGGCTTTGTGAAGCAATAGCGTCTCTGCATGGCGAAGGAGTGAGCGGTATCCGCCTCGAAATCACAAAAGACGGAAAGCTGCTGAACGCATTTATTGCCGGAAAACCGTTAAAAGATGACCAGCTTTACACAGTGGCTACTATCGACTATCTGGCAGATGGAAACGGACGAATGGATGCGTTCCTGCAGGCAGAAAAGAGAGTATGCCCCGAAGATGCTACCTTACGCGGACTGTTTCTTGATTATGTACGCAAACAAACAGCCGAAGGCAAAGTGATTACCTCCAAACTGGACGGACGTATTACGATAAAATAAAAAAGGAGAATCTAAAAATATTGAATATGAAAAGATTTCAGATATTATTCCTGCTATGTCTTGCATTGAGTTTCACTTTTTCAATCTTTGCGCAGGATACCAAAGAAGTGATCATTTTACAAACAAGCGATGTGCATAGCCGTATCGAACCTATCAATCAGAAGGGCGACCGATATTATAACAAAGGTGGTTTTGTCCGCCGGGCTGCTTTTCTCGAACAGTTCCGCAAAGATCATAAGAATGTATTGCTTTTCGATTGCGGAGATATTTCCCAGGGGACACCTTATTATAATATGTTCCGTGGAGAAGTAGAAATCAAACTGATGAATGAAATGGGCTATGATGCAATGACAATCGGTAACCATGAGTTTGATTTTGATGTGGATAATATGGCCCGTATTTTTAAGATGGCTGATTTTCCGGTCGTTTGTGCCAACTATAATCTGGATGCTACGGTGTTAAAAGATATAGTCAAGCCCTACGTCGTTCTGGAAAAATATGGTTTGAGAATTGGCGTGTTCGGTCTCGGAACCCAGCCGGAAGGAATGATTCAGGCCAATAAATGCGAAGGAGTCGTTTATGAAGATCCTATCCGTGTATCCAACGAGATAGCTACTTTGTTGAAAGAAGAAGAAGGTTGTGATCTGGTTGTATGCCTGTCTCATCTGGGCATCCAGATGGATGAACATCTGGTTGCCGGAACACACAATATCGACGTGATTCTGGGTGGACACTCCCATACATTTATGGAAGGTCCCAAAACATACTTGAATATGGACGGAAAAGAGGTGCCTGTCATGCACACAGGAAAAAATGGTGTTCGTGTAGGCCGTCTTGATTTGACATTGAAACATAAATGAAGATAATTCCCTTAATAGTAACGCTTTTATTCCTTATCGCGGTCGGCACAGTTTCGAGTCCGGCGCAAAATGCTACCACCGTTGAACCTCTACTGGTGTATAAAGCCCTTCAGGACAAGGACTGCCGGCACTGGGTTGATTCGGTGATGGATAAACTTTCTTTTAAAGAAAAGGTAGGTCAGTTATTCATCTATACCATTGCTCCGGTAGACACCAAACGAAACCTGGAACTGCTGCGCGAAGTCATCGACACTTATAAAGTAGGCGGCCTTCTCTTTTCCGGCGGGAAGATGCAAAACCAGGTCGAACTGACGAACCGGGCGCAGCGACAAGCCAAAGTCCCTTTGATGATTACCTTTGATGGAGAATGGGGATTGTCTATGCGCTTGCGCGGTACGCCTGTCTTCCCGCGAAATATGGTGCTGGGATGTATCCGCGACAACCGGCTGCTTTATGAGTACGGACGTGAAGTTGCCCGCCAATGCCGGCAGATTGGAGTGCAGGTAAACTTTGCTCCGGTGGCAGACGTGAATATAAACCCTAAAAATCCTGTCATCAATACCCGTTCTTTTGGCGAAGATCCGATCCAAGTGGCCGATAAGGTAATCGCTTATGCTTCCGGTTTGGAAGGTGGAGGGGTGTTATCTGTGTGCAAACACTTTCCCGGACACGGGGATACTGATGTCGATTCGCATAAAGCGCTTCCGGTACTTCCTTTCACTCGCGAGCGTCTGGATAGTGTGGAGCTTTATCCTTTTAAAGAGGCCATCCGTGCCGGACTGGGCGGTATGATGGTGGGGCATCTGCAAGTTCCGGTGATTGAACCTATTGGCGGACTTCCGTCTTCCTTGTCCCGCAATGTCGTGTATGATTTGCTGACCGATGAACTGGCGTTCAAAGGGCTGATATTTACCGACGCGCTTGCCATGAAAGGTGTGGCAGGAAATGGAAATGTCAGTTTGCAGGCTTTGAAAGCAGGTAATGACATGGTACTGTCTCCCCGGAACCTGAAGGAAGAAATACCAGCCGTACTGGCAGCTGTTGAAAAAGGGGAACTAAGCCGTGAAGAGATTGAAAACAAATGCCGCAAAGTCTTGACTTATAAATATGTGTTGGGACTTAAGAAGAAGTCGTATGTACAATTATCCGGTCTGGAACAACGCATTAATAGTCCGCAGACACGTGACCTGGTTCGTCGGTTGAATTTAGCGGCAATAACCGTTTTGAGCAATAAGAATCATATCCTTCCTCTACATACAGACAAGGAACAAAAGATTGCACTGCTCGAAGTGGGAAATCCCGGAAAAACTGATGTATTGGCCAAACAACTTTCCCGTTATACCTCTTTAGCTCGCTTTTGCCTTCGCGCTAATCAGACAGAAGAGGAAAATCAACGGTTGCGTGATTCTCTGTCTACCTATAAACGAATCATTGTAGCCATTAGCGAACAGCGCTTGGCTTCTTATCAGCCTTTCTTTGCGAAGTTTGCTCCTCAAAGTCCGGCTATTTATCTGTTCTTCACTCCTGGGAAGATGATGTTACAGATTCAGCGGGCCGTGGCTCATGCTTCGGCAGTCGTGTTGGGACATAGTTATAATGTAGACGTGCAGCGTCAGGTCGCAGATGTGTTATTTGCCAAGGCATCCGCAGACGGACAGTTGTCGGCAAGCTTGGGAGAACTGTTTCCAACGGGAGCAGGAGTGACCATTACCCCCAAGACGCCATTGCATTTCGTGCCGGAAGAATATGGGCTTTCTTCCACTCATCTGAAACGCATTGATTCTATCGCATTAGACGGCATTCGTCAGGGAGCTTATCCCGGTTGCCAGGTGGTAGTGTTGAAAAACGGGCATATCATGTTCGACAAATCTTTCGGCACTTATGCGGGTAAAGGAAGTCCGCGTGTCGAATCTACCAGTATCTACGATTTGGCTTCCCTATCAAAGACGACGGGCACTTTGCTTGCCATCATGAAACTCTACGATAAGGGACGTTTCAATCTGACAGATAAGATTTCGGATCATTTACCGTTTTTGCAACGTACTGATAAGAAAGATATAACGATTCAGGAAATCCTGTATCATCAGTCCGGTTTACCTTCCTGGATTCCTTTCTACCAAGAAGCCATTGATAAAGACAGCTATGACGGAAGATTGTTCAGCGCACGCAAAGACGCGCATCATCCGTTACAGTTGGGAACAACTTCATGGGCGAATCCGAAGTTCAAATTCAAAAGTGAATACGTCTCTCCCGTCAAGACTGGTGATTACATTGTTCAAATCTGCGATAGTTTGTGGCTAAACCGTTCCTTTCGGAAGGTGATGGAAGAGAAAATAATAGAAGCTCCGTTAAAGCAGAAACGCTATGTATATAGTGATGTCGGATTTATTCTGTTGGGTATGTTGGTAGAACAACTGGCGGGTATGCCTATGGAAGCCTATCTGCAACGTGAGTTTTACGAACCGATGGGGTTGGAGCATACAGGCTACTTGCCTTTACGCCGTTTTGCCAAATCGGAAATTGTCCCTTCCAACAAAGACCGTTTCTTGCGTAAAGAGACTTTGCAGGGATTTGTGCATGATGAGGCTTCCGCTTTCTTTGGCGGATTGGCCGGAAATGCCGGACTTTTCTCTACTGCCCGTGATGTAGCCCGCGTTTATCAGATGTTGCTGAATGGAGGAGAAATAGACGGTCAACGCTATCTAAGCAAAGAAACCTGTCAGTTGTTTACTACGGAAACTTCAAAGATCAGCCGGCGTGGCTTGGGCTTTGACAAACCGGATGCTGATGATCCGAAGAAAGGAAATTGTGCTCCTGCCGCACCTGCCGAAGTGTACGGTCATACCGGCTTTACCGGTACATGTGCATGGGTAGATCCGGTCAATGAACTGGTTTATGTATTCCTTAGCAACCGGATTTATCCGGATGTAACAAATCGCAAACTGAACCAACTGCACATTCGTGAGCGAATACAGGGAGCTATTTATGATGCGATGAAGAAAAAATAAAAAAAGAAAGGTAAAAGGTGCCTATATTAAAAGCTACCTTTTACCTTTTTTATTATTAACGTAATATTCTGATAGTTGTCAGCCAGTCTTAGAAGGATACACCCAGGCGGAAGCCGAAGTTGCTCAATCCATCTACACTGTAATGCAGTACGTCAGCCTTGTTGGTACCATAGCTGTAGTACAAAGCAAAGTGCAAGCCCGGTCCGTAAACCCATGGGAATACATTGATACCTACTTCAGGAGAAGCGTAGAATCCCCAACTGTTTTCTCTTGCTTCCAGCATGCTGAAATTAGAGCGGATTTTAGCATATTCAGCACCTAATTTAGCACTGACGTATGGTTGAAAGGCTCCACCGCGATTCCACTGGTAACGTGCAGCAGCACCGAAAGGCAATTGGAAAATGGTATGTTGCTGATCGGTAGTCACTTCACCGGCGCCCATCTGGAAGGTTTCGCGACCTACATATTCGTGGTTGCTGTGATAGTTGAGGAAAAGACCCAAACCGATGTTAGGAGTAACGAAATAACCACCTTCGAAGTTCATACCCCAACCGCTTGCTTTATCAGCAAAATTGTTACTTAGCGGAGCGTTGAACTGCCAGTCGATATTTGCATATCCATTGTCCGATAGCTGTGCCTTAGCCGGCATGGCGAAGGCGATGGCAATAGCCGCCAAGGCTACTACCTTGAAGTATATATTTTTTCTTGTTTTCATAACAGTTGTAGTTGTTTATTTGTTAGTAAGATAAGGTGACTGTGTAAATGACTGGTTGACAGCTTCTACTGCAAGAGTACGGTTGATAGCTTTGGAACCAGTTTCAAATCCGGTCAGATAACTTGTCCATACAACAGGCAGTTTTTTACTGTCTCCCTGTTCGGCTTTCAAGTTCACCATTTCTGTCAGGAAGGAGTTGGTGCTATAACTATAAGTTACTGCATACGGGTAGTACCATCCACCACCCCAGTTGCCACCCCAGTAGCCAGGGCCCCAATATCCGGGATAACCCCACCACCATTCAGGTTGTGTGTAGCTGGTGAAATAATAAGTACTTGCGATGTAGCTCACTTGGATACCAAGATCTGCGCTTTCCTGGTCAGCTGCTGCTTCGTAACCTCTAGCTTCCATATTGTCTGTATAAGCTGCCAGAATTTGTTCTGCGCCTTCACCTTCGAGATATTCCGGTTCTTTACTATCACTGATGACCAGAATCTGTGGTGCCAGATAGAATGTAGGAACTTTGAAATCGGCTTTCTTGTCGTAGTTAGTGTATACCAGATAATTGTCATCCAGTTTACCCATGTCCGGGTCTTTTTCACATGAAGCGAGTGCAAAGACCGCCAATAAAATAGGAATTAATTTCTTCATATCTTTTATAATGTTTAGGTTATATAAAAATCACGCCCAGGTACCTTGGGCTTTTGATACAAACAACAAGAAAGGTGGAAAAAGGTTCGCGTGGAAATTTCTTTTGCCGGAAAATTAACATATTTCTTTGGCCCGGCGGAAAGAAAAACGGTGAGCGCTCTGCCCTATTATCAGGGAGTTTGCTCACCGTTTATTATTTACAGATATTTATTTGAAAAATCCGTTTATTAAAACAGAGGTTTTAGTAGATCCGGTATTTCTACCTTATCAAGTTCCAGTTCAGTTACCCGTTGTTTACCCAATTGAGTCAGATGGAAATACATCTGTCTCCGGTCTTCACTTCCGAGTGATCGGACGATTAGTCCTTTTTCTTCCAGTATCCGCAGCATTTTGGATGTGTGTGAGGGGCTTAGTTCGGTTTGTTTAGACAGGTTGGTAGCCGTCACTTTGTCCGAAGCCTCTTTAAGGGCACACAATATCATTGCTTCATTAAGCGTTATCTGGTACATTTTTTCAAATGCTGTTTCAAAGTTTCCCATTGCTTTGAATACATCACGCATTGCACATATTGTTTTCATACCTTATTTAAATATTTCATTTGTTCATTTTTTAAATAAATAGATTAACGTTTGCGTTATCCGCCCGTTCCATATACGTTGCTACGCCGCCAATGGTCACCTCGTCCAGGAGTTCTTCTTGTTTGACTCCCATCACGTCCATTGACATCTGGCAAGCAATAAATTCCACACCGTTTTCCAGCGCTTGCTGGCGCAGGGATTCCAGTGAATCAATCCCTTTTTTGTTCATGATATACCGCATCATTTTTCCGCCTATTCCGCCCATACTCATCTTAGAAAGTTTCAGCTTTTTGGAGCTGGAAGGCAGCATCATGCCAAACATTTTTCCGAAAATATCCTTTTTGGTTTCCGGTTTGTGCAACTTCTTGATGACGTTCAGTCCCCAGAACGTAAAGAAGATGGTGACTTTTTGTCCCGTAGCTGCTGCGCCGTTTGCTAGTACAAAAGTGGCCAAAGCTTTATCCAAATCATCACTAAACATGATAAAGGTTTTTCCTTTGCCCTCACATGAAGTAACAATATTGCACGATTTTGGTTCTCCTTTTTCTATGACAACAACAGATTTTCCTCCGGAGCTGTCTTTCGAAATCAGTTGATTGCCCGTTGAACTGCACCATGCGGCAGCGTCACGCGGAAATCCCGGATCGGTTGAGGTGATTTCCACCCGTTCACCTGATGCCAGTGTATCCATTGTTTTCTTCATTTTCAAAATCGGGCCGGGACATTGTAACCCGCAGGCGTCTACCCGAACTGTTTTAGCGGGGTTTGCAAGGGCATCGGCGGTGACGGCAGCCGTGGCAGTAACCGTGGTATCCGAAACCTTAGCAACCGCAGGTTGCCCAACTTGGGGACTACCTCCCTGTTGTTTGGGTGATTCGTCTATTTCATTTCCATTTTCTTCGCGTATGATAATCGGAGCAGTGGCAGCCCGATAAGTCTTCAGTCCTCCCGAGAGATTACGCACCTTGTCAAATCCATGTTGAGTCAATATCCGGTAGGCAAGATACCCCCGTAGTCCGACAGCGCAGAAGGTATAAATCATTTTATCTTTCGGCAGTTCGGCCAGCCGGTCACGAAGCTCATCCAGCGGAATATTCACGGCGCCCGGTAAGCTGCCTAAAGAATATTCGTCCGGGGTGCGGACATCCAGGAGGAACTTATTTTCCATTTCAATGTCCCGCAACTCTCTCCAATATACCGGATTGGTTTTGCCGGTAATGATGTCTTCCGCTACATATCCTGCCAGTGCTACCGGATCTTTGGCCGAAGAGAACGGAGGAGCATACGCTTGTTCCACTTTCATCAGGTCGTAGATCGTTCCCTCGTGTTTGATGACAAGCGCGAGTTCGTCAATCCGTTTGTCCACTCCGTCGTAACCGACGATTTGCCCGCCGTACAATCTTCCTGTCTTTTTATCGAAAGTGATCTTGATACTCATCGGCATGGCATCCGGATAGTAGCCGGCATGAGAGGCGGGATGGATGGTAGATGACATATAATCTATCTCTTCCTGGCGCAGGCGCTTGCCGGGTAAACCGGTTGAAGCAACGGTCATGTCGAAAACTTTTGCGATTGAAGTGCCGATAGAACCTTCGTAAGGTATTTTTGCCCCGAGAACGTTGTCTGCAACGATGCGTCCCTGACGGTTGGCAGGTCCGGCAAGATAGTTGAGCCAGGGTTTTCCGGTGATCGGATGGCGGAACTCGATTGCGTCACCGATGGCATAAATCGATTCATCAGACGTTTGCAGGTAATTATTCACGGCAATACCTCCTGCAGGGCCGATAGTCAGTTCGGCAGCTCGTGCCAGACTGGTTTCCGGGCGTACTCCGATTGACAGGATAACGATATCGGCAGAAATGGACTGACCATTTTTGAACGTTACTTTCAACCCTTTTCCCTCCCGGCTAAAAGAGGCGACAGCTTGTTCCAGATAAAGATTGACTCCTTTATCCATCAAGTGCTGGTGGACGAGCGATGCCATCGAGAAGTCGATAGGAGCCATCACTTGATTGCCCATTTCCACAATCGACACTTTCGCTCCCTGTGTATGTAAGTTTTCCGCCATTTCCAGACCGATAAATCCGGCTCCTACGATAACGGCTTTTCGCGGAGCGTGGCTCTTGATATATTCTTTGATCCGATCCGTGTCGGTGACATTCCTTAACGTGAAGATTCCGTTAAGGTCGATTCCCGGAAGAGGAGGACGCACCGGGGAAGCTCCGGTGGAGATGACTAATTTATCGTAGCTCTCCTCATAAGTGTCTTCACTGCTTTGCCGGATGGTCACTGTCTTTCTTTTCCGGTCAATAAAAATCGCTTCGTTTTCTGTACGTACATCTACACGGAAGCGTGTAGAGAAGGCTTCGGGCGTTTGCACGAACAATTTATCCCGTTCCTCTATCACTCCTCCTATATAATAAGGAAGGCCGCAATTGGCGTATGATATATACTTTCCTTTTTCCAAAAGGATAATTTCTGCTGTTTCATCTACTCGTCTGATTCGGGCAGCAGTGGTGGCTCCTCCTGCAACTCCCCCAATAATAATTATTTTCATCTGTTTATAGTGTAAATAGTTTCCTGTGGAAATAACAAACAGGGTCGAAGAAATGTTCATGGATTCAGATAAAAAAACTATATTTGCGCACCCTGTTTTTCATTCTTCTATATTAATGTAGACAATTTGTATGAATAAAATTCTTATTATTGACGATGAAGTCCAGATTCGCAGCCTTTTAGCTCGTATGCTGGAACTTGAGGGCTATGAAGTGTGTCAGGCAGGTGATTGCAAAACTGCCATCAAACAACTGGAAATTCAATCGCCCGACGTAGCTTTATGTGATGTTTTTCTTCCTGATGGAAACGGAGTGGATCTGGTTTTGAATATCAAAAAAATAGCTCCCAATGTGGAAGTGATTCTTCTTACTGCTCACGGCAATATTCCCGACGGGGTGCAGGCTATTAAAAACGGTGCGTTTGATTATATAACGAAAGGAGACGATAATAACAAGATTATCCCTCTCATTGGTCGTGCCGTAGAGAAAGCAAAAATGAATGTCCGTCTCGAAAAACTGGAAAAGAAGGTCGGGCAAATGTACTCGTTCGATTCTATCCTGGGGGAGTCAAAAGTGCTGAAAGAGTCGGTGTCTTTGGCGCAGAAGGTGTCTGTGACAGATGTTCCCGTATTGCTGACGGGAGAAACCGGAACAGGAAAGGAGGTCTTTGCGCAGGCTATACATTATAACAGCAAGCGGAGCAAACAGAATTTTGTGGCGGTCAACTGTTCGTCTTTCAGCAAAGAACTGCTCGAAAGCGAGATGTTCGGACATAAGGCAGGTTCGTTTACCGGTGCGTTGAAAGATAAGAAAGGGCTTTTTGAAGAGGCCAATAACGGAACGATCTTTCTGGATGAAATCGGAGAGATGGCTTTCGAATTGCAGGCAAAGTTACTGCGTATCCTTGAAACAGGAGAATATATAAAGATCGGTGATACCAAGCCGACAAGAGTCAATGTGCGTATCATCGCTGCTACCAACCGGAATTTGCAGGAGGAGATCAAAGCCGGGCATTTCCGTGAGGACTTGTTTTATCGTCTTTCGGTTTTTCAGGTGCATCTTCCTTCGCTTCGCGAACGTACCGGTGATATCAGGATTCTTGCGACTGCTTTCGCCAAAAGTTTCTCTGAAAAACTCTCGTATGCCGTCAATGAGATGACTCCTGCTTTTTTGGAAGCGCTGGAACAACAGCCGTGGAAAGGGAATATCCGTGAGTTGAGAAACGTGATTGAACGCAGCCTGATTGTTTGCGAAGGTGGACGGCTGGATATCTGCGACCTTCCTTTGGAAATCCAGAACACTCATTATGAATGTTCGGACGATAGTACAGGTAGTTTTGAACTGGCTGCAATGGAGCGCAGGCATATTGCGCGTGTGTTGGAATATACGAAAGGGAATAAAACGGAAGCTGCCCGCTTGTTGAAAATCGGACTTACTACGTTGTATCGGAAGATAGAGGAATATAAAATCTGAATATACATTTTAATCAGGCCACGCACTGGCTTTCGAGAAATTGTTTGGATAGCGAACTGATTAGTTTGTTTTTATCTGTGCTGTGCACAGATAGTGTGAAACAATGATCGCTTCCTCCATAAGAAATGAGAGATACGGGGATATCTTTGATAGTATCCATAATATGGCTTTCTACTTGTGTGCGTTGCCAATGAAGGGAGCCGATGATATGTATTACAGACATATTTTCGTCCATTATCATTTCGGCATATTTGTGTAGTTCCCTTTCAATGATTCGCAGGGTGTCCCGGCTGGCTGTCAGCATCATCGAGATAGATACATTGGATGAGGCCATTGAGATGACATTGATTTGATATTTGTTGATAACTTCCAATATCTTACCCATAAACAAATATCCGGGCAATACATTCAATGAGGTAAAACGTACAAAGGTAGCCGAATCCTGTGAGAGGATGGCTTTGACACTGTTGCCTGTGTCATGGGAAGATATATAGAGGCGTTCTGTTAACAGATCGTGTGTATCGGTTAGGCGGATAACTATATTAGAGCGTGCCGCAAGGGTGATACAATCTGCGTAGAGCAGGTGTACTCCGCTGTTAATCAGTTGTTCGGCTTCTATGTAAGTTAGTGAATGTTGTTCTCGCAGACAATTCCGGTTTGCGTAGATATGGTTGATAGGGGTGGATAACAGCATTTCGTCCGCTTTGAATAGGGTGGCAAGCACTGTTGCATAGTAATCATTGCGTTGTTCGCTCATGAAGTCTATTTCACCATACACATTCCTGCAAATGGAAAGTGGGGCGATAAAAATATCTACATTCCGGTTCTCGTCAATGTATTGTTGGATAGATTCCTGAATATATGGGATATCCGGCTTTCTTTCCAGGTTGATCTGTATAAGTTTGCCGGTATCTAATGTTTGGGCACGAAGATCCTGTTGACGTAAGCAATAAGTGAATAAATCGCTGGATAATCCGTATACTTCCGCTTTTATCATTTTATCAATCAGTAAATCTGCTTTGTCTTCTACAAGTATATGTATTTTCTTTATGCATTCCAGAATCCGGTTTTTAATTTCTTGATTTAGGTGCGAATCTGTAATGAGATGATTGGCAAGGGTATAGCAATATGCTTCGATGGCATTGACTGTGGTATGAGAAACTTCATCTTCTTCGTGAAACCAACTGATGGAAATAGCCTGTAACCACTCCTGTAATTGTGCCAATATAGGGACTACAGCTACATAAGGATGTTCTTTCTGAATACAATTGATTACTTGCTTCATTTCATCCTCATCTTTAATTTTCTCGAATTTACAAACTTTCATTGTTATCTGGTTATTTATTGGTTACTACTCTTTTCAAAATGATATGCCTTTTTTCAAAAGAGAAAGATATTTAAGAATCATTCCTTAGCTTTAGAATATGGTATATCTATATAAATCAATCTGTTAATGTTGTAATCAATGTTTTTAATACATCTCTTTACTATAAGTAATCTGCTAATACCATACCACATTGGGATATGAAAATAAGATTTCTTATCTTTGTAGCGTAATTGATTGATAAACCAACAGTATTTATCTATTTATGAAACTCTGTATCTAGCTACGCTCAACGAATAGCATCATTTCTAACAGGGCTATTCAGCTATCCGACAGGCAACTACTCGTCTGCCAAAGAGTTTTATATCCATTATTATAAATTTACGGAACTGTGTGCTGCTATGATGTGGTATACCGTATCGTGCTATTTTTAAGTTGAGCAATGAATTATACATATAAGCAAATATGGCTCATCAACTTTCCTGTGATGATGAGCATTCTGATGGAACAATTAATCAATATTACCGACGCTATTTTCTTGGGGCACGTGGGAGAAGTCGAACTGGGAGCTTCTGCGCTTTCCGGAATCTATTATTTGGCTGTTTATATGCTGGGCTTCGGATTCAGCATCGGGCTGCAGGTAATGATTGCCCGGAGAAATGGGGAACAATATTATAAAGAGACGGGACGTACATTTTTTCAGGGAGTATATTTCCTGTCGGGGATGGCAGTCATTCTTTGCCTATTGCTCCATTTGGCTTCTCCCTTGACCCTGCGCCGGTTGATAACTTCGGATGAAATTTATCAGGCAGTGATTCATTATCTGGATTGGCGTAGCTTCGGCTTGTTGTTCTCATTTCCTTTTTTAGCTTTCCGGTCTTTTCTGGTAGGGATAACAACGACCAAAGCATTGTCCGTGGCAGCTATCATGGCTATCTGTATCAATATTCCTTTTAACTATCTGCTGATATTCAAACTGAATCTGGGTATATCCGGGGCGGCGATGGCTTCTTCTTTGGCAGAGTTCGGAGCTTTTATCGTACTCCTATTATATATGTGGGTGAAGATAGATAAAGTGAAATATGGACTGAAGGTTGTCTATGACGGGAAGTTGTTGATGAAGTTATTACGATTGTCTGTATGGAGCATGCTTCACGCTTTCATCAGCGTTGCTCCCTGGTTTTTGTTCTTTGTTGCTATCGAACATCTGGGAAAGACGGAACTCGCCATTTCCAACATAACCCGTAGCGTTTCTACTGTCTTTTTTGTGATAGTCAATTCTTTTGCATCCACTACGGGCTCATTGGTCAGTAATTTGATTGGAGCAGGAGTGGGGAAAGAACTTTTTCCTGTTTGTCGTAAAGTTCTTAAGCTGGGCTATGCGGTGGGACTTCCGTTGATAGGGATAGCTCTTTGGAGCAACCAATGGGTTGTCGGATTTTATACGAATAACGATAATCTGATGAGATTAGCTTTCTATCCTTTTATAGTTATGCTGTTGAATTATGCTTTTGCATTGCCCGGATATGTTTATGTCAACGCTGTTACCGGTACAGGAAAGACGAAGCTCGCCTTTATCTTCCAGTTAATCACCATTCTTGTATATTTGATTTATCTGTATCTGTTAAGTGAATGTTTTCATGCTTCTCTGACTGTGTATATGACGGCAGAATATTTGTTTGTTATTTTATTAGGGATGCAATCTATCATTTACTTAAAGAGGAAATCCAACTAGAATATGTATTTTTGTACTTTCAATACTTGATACTTTCTCGAAATGACTGAAGATATAAAGAATAAACTTTTGATGTGTGCGGAGATGTATCATCGTGCAGACTTTATACAAAGTGACCCGGTACAGTTTCCCCATCGTTATACGCTGAAACAGGATATCGAAGTCAGCGGTTTGCTGACGGCGATTATGAGTTTTGGCAATCGCAAACAGATCTTGAAGAAAGCGGACGAATTGCACGGGCTAATGGGAGATTCGCCTTATCAGTATGTACTGTCCCGTCAGTGGGAGAGAGATTTCCCATCGGGAGCAACCGGTAGTTTTTATCGGATGCTGTCACATGCTGATTTCTATGGATATTTTCAGCGATTATACATTGCTTATACACAGTTTGAAAGTCTGGAAGAAGCCTTGAAGACATACCCCGGAATACCGATGGAAAAGCTATGTGCATTTCTTGAAGTCTCTGCCAAAAGCCCTCAAAAGAAACTGAATATGTTTTTGCGTTGGATGATTCGTCGGGACTCGGCGGTCGATTTGGGCATTTGGAAGAGTTTTGATCGTAAAGAACTAATTGTTCCTTTGGATACACATGTCTGCCGGGTAGCCCATTATTTTAAGTTGACGGATGCGGAAACCTTTTCTCTGAAAAATGCCCGCCAGATAACGGCAGCATTGGCTGAGGTCTTCCCGGATGATCCATGTTTGGGCGATTTTGCCTTGTTCGGATTAGGGGTGAATGGGGAGATTTAATGCATGGCTTGATAGAATCTCAGAAACAATATGTTGCTTCAGTGAAAGATACTGTTTTATTGCATGATATCGTAAAACGCAAACCTGTCCGTGATGTAAAACTGCTGGATGATACTTTTATTTATTTGGTTAATAATGCATCAAACTTATTTTCTGTCCAAAATCTGATTAATTTCTTTAAGTCTAAAAATCGGAGAGTAAGTTATGACACATTATCTAATTATTTAGGTTATATAGAAGAGGCTTTTTTAGCATATAGAACAGAACGGTATAATATAAAAGGGAAAGATGTAGTAGCCGGTAATTGTAAGTATTATCTGAATGATTTGTCTTTTAAGAATTTTCTCTATCCGGGATTTTCTTATGGTGTGGGGTGTTTGCTGGAGAATGCAGTATATTTGGAGCTTCGTCAGTCGGGATATTCTGTATATGTGTGTGCTATTTGTGATAAAGAAGTTGACTTTGTTGCGATGAAGGACGATAGAGTTATATATCTTCAGACCACTTATATGTTGGAAACGGAACAAACAATAGAACGTGAATATTCACCTTTACTATCAATAAAGGATAATTATGAGAAATATGTTGTTTCTTTAGATGAGATACAGCTCCCCTCTAAAGAGGGAATGACATATTCAGGTTTGGAATTTGAATGAAATTTTATAAATAATCGATTATATTCGGAAGAGTCGATACAAAATTAATGGGTAATCCATTATTAAAAGTTGATAGACAAAGAGCTACTTTATCACTTGTTAAGTAGTAACAGGGTGTCTTTCGGACACTCTCAACGTACTATTATATCAATGTTCCTTAAATCTCTAACCCTTAATGCAACAAATATTCAACTTTAAAGTTGAATATTTGTTGCATTATACTGCATTATTCATATCTTTGCATAAAGATATTTTAGATATGGATATAGAAACAGTCGATAAATTCTTGAAAGAATTTAAAGATAAGGCTAGGGCTTTCGGGATTATCTTTCGCATAGATAGAAAGAAGAATATGCAAGCTTTGCTTGATTTGGAAATTTCGGCAATTATGCGTGAAAAGATAATAATGTCTTTGACAGTTGAAGACTATTATAAAGGTCCTACGGAAGATAAATTGAATTATATGGGAGAACTTTGGGAGTTTGGCAAGTCTGTAGATAAAAAGGAGGTCTATATCAAAATAAGTAAAGGTACTGGAACAAATTCTCCAATCTGTGTCTCCTTTCATTTGGCTGAGAGAAAAATAGAATATCCTTTCAAAAATAAAAAGTAGAAGTTATGAAAAGTCCGTTTACAGGTGGTGACGCTGTATTGTGTCATGAAAAGCAATCATTTGAATTTCGAAAAGACAATTTTGAGATAGTATATCATTTTTATAGATGTAAGGATACAAATGAAGAGTTTACTACAACTGAACTTGATCAACTGAATATGAATCAAGTTTATAATTTGTATCGTCAGAAATATGCAATACCATTTCCGGATGAAATAAAAAGGGTCCGGGAATTATATGGTATATCTGCACTTCGAATGTCTAAACTTTTAGGTTTTGGCGATAACCAATATAGAAAATACGAAGAAGGAGAGATGCCTAGTGTGTCTAATGGAAAAATGATTTCAGCTTTGAAAGATCCTCATTTCTTTTTGGAAATTCTGAAACTTGCTCAAAATCAGTTTCCCAATGATGAGATACTTAAAATTGAAAAAAGGGTAAAGGAACTGTTATTAAATAATTCCTGTTTTGAGAATAAAATAAATGAATTTATATTTCACAACCATTTGTCTTTACGTTCAAGTATGAATGGGTATGCTTCTGTCATTCCCGAGAAGGTTAAGCAGATTATTGTCTTTTTTGCATCTGCATTACAAGGAGTTTTTGAAACAAAACTAAATAAATTATTATTTTATTCTGATTTTCTTTCCTATAAGAAATATGGTAAAGGTATTAGCGGGTTACAATACCAAGCTATAAGTTATGGACCTGTTCCTGTACGTTATAGTACTATATATGAGAACTTGGACGGATTAAAAAAGGAAATCATAAATTTGGGAAATGGTTATTCTGGAAGTATAATTACAACTGTTGAGCAATTTGAACAGTCTTTATTCACAACTGAAGAATTAGAGGTTTTACAATGTGTATTAGCTCATTTTGAGAAGAGTAAGGCTAATGAAATTTCAGAAATGAGTCATGCTGAGGAAGCGTGGCGCCAAAATGAAAAACAACATAGTTTGATTGATTATAGTTATGCGTTTGATTTGAGACAGTTGTAATGTAAACACGAAGGAAAAAAGGAATCTTCCAAGGGATATTCCTAAAATGATAAAATTTAAGGCAACTAATTCATTGCGAGTTAGTTGCCTTTTTTGTATCTTTAAGCATTCCCCCCCAAAAACGGTTTGACGGCCAAAACGGGGGGAATTAAAAATAAAAACACATGGTAAAGATACAAAAAATCTCAGAAATCGAACCTCGATTTATATAGCGATAATTTATATGGGGACACGGCTTTTTCATTTAAGAAATATTGTTCATCGCTTGTTATTGCAGTAAAAATCCTTATATTCGTGCGCAGCGATGCGGAAGCACCGCTTTAGGTGTTTCTTCTTATCGTTCATTTTTAATTTTTTTATAGGCGGAATTCAATAGAATATGATGTTGGTATTGTCTTCCGCCTTTGTTTTTGCGCCAGCAAAAATACGATTTATCCCACTGATATACAACTTTTTACGTAAATATTATTAAAGAAGAAACACCTTGACTGTCTTCGTGGCAGCATTATGACTCATTTGAGAAAATTTGTATCCTCAGTCCCTGAATACCGCAGAACAAGCCGGGGAAACTTCAAACACAAACTTGAAGATATACTCATGCTTGTAATATTGGGCAGGCTCAGTAAGTGTATTACCAGAGCTGAAATACTTCAATTTGGCAAACGTCACTTGAAACGCCTACAGGCGAGAGGGTTATTTCCGTATGGGTTACCCTCAGAAGCTACGCTTTGCCGTGTGTTTCAAAGCATAGACGATGAAAAGATGGCTGATCGCATGTCTGCTTTTGCCGACGTTTTCCGCAAGGAAATATCCGCTTCGGCAACTGACATCATTTGTATTGATGGAAAGGCCATGCGGGGTACCTTGTACGACAACGGACGTAATCCTGATATCGTCTCTGCATATTCACTCCGTTCGGGTTTTACTTTGGCTACTGATGTTTGCAAAGAGAAAAGTAATGAAATCAAATCCGTGCCCCGGCTATTGGACAAACTAGAGGTATCAGGATGTGTAGTCACCGCAGATGCCATGTCATGCCAAAAGGTGATAATAGACAAGATTAGAGATAAAGGAGCGGACTTCGTGATCGAACTCAAGGCGAATCAAAGATCTTTGCGCTATGGGCTTGAAGATTCTATAAAGACCGCCACCCCAACTGATATCTATAAGAAAGGTCCATACTTGGAACACGGCAGGATTGAGTCAAGGATATGCCGTATATACCGTGGGGAAGAACTGATTGTCGACAGAGAAAAATGGAATGGCAATTTGACAGTTGTAGAAATACTCACAGCTACGGAAAAAAAGTCTGATGGTAAGAGTACATCCGAACAGCGACTGTACATTTCAAGCCTGGATAGCAGTGCAGAGCGGCTTAGTCAGATAACCAGACAGCATTGGGCTATTGAAAGCATGCACTGGGATCTTGACCGTAACCTCCGGCAGGACAGCATAAAGCGTAAGGCTGAACGGGCGGCTAGAAACCTGGACACAATTCAGAAAATGGTGCTGGCACTGATTGCCGTTTGGAAGAACAGAAGGAAAAAAATATCAGATAAGCAAAAGGGGACGGCGCAGATAATAAGGGAGCTAGCGGTAAGTTTCACTAACGTGTTGCATTTTCTGGCTCAAAAATGAGAAAAATTCAGATTTGACATATCCGTAACGCATTGATTATCAATAACAGCATTCCCGCCCATGCCGCAATGGCATGGGTAGGGGAATGGTACGCCCAATTCAAAGCTTAAATGAAAAAGCCGTGATATGGGGATTTTATCGGGGCTTGTCTTTTAATCATCTCATAAATATTTCTTGTTTAACCCACTCTAAATCATTTGTGATTGATTGGTCTTGCATCATCTTCATGATGTAGTAAAATCCTCCGTTTGCATATTCATTAATCATATCAATAGCTTTTGTAGGTTCTTTCATTATATCCAATGAGCCAGCTTTTGCAATGCACATACATAGTAAGGCTTCGGCATCCTTTTCACCGCCACCATTGCACATGGTATTTAGGCTAAATGGACGGTCTGCTAATGGTGATTGTAGTGGCCTACGTTCATTATGTATGAAACCAACAACAGCAGCCCAAGCAAAGCATTGCCAATGGAATGAAAATACATTATAAGCACCGCCTTGCTTATTGGAGAATTTAAGGATTACATTATCCTTAACGTTTTGTTCAAACGTAAATTTAATATCAAATATATTTTCCATACTATCTCTATTTTAACACTTGTACCTTTGTAGAAACTTCATGTTGGCCTCTACTTGAATCTCCACTGTATATCTCACTTTCAAGATTGTATATTCTTGAAATATTTCTTTGATTTAGCAGATCAATATATTTATCGCTATCTAAGTCTACATCTTTAGTTAGGATTATAGATTGACCAAAAATATCTTTAATACCAAGTAAATATTTGTGGGTTGTTTCAAGGTCAAAGCTTGACGTAGGCGCATCACTGATAAAGGGATAATAAGTTCCCATTGCCTCCTGATTTAAAGAAAGTAATGCATTAATAATACTCATTTTTTTGCGATCTTCGTGGCTAGTATTTAATCCTGCGTCAAATTCTATAGAATAATCTTCTCCAATCTTAACATTACCTTTATACCCATCGTCATGTTCTGTAAATTTAGCATAGAAAGTGTTAGCGCGTTCTTCGATTTTATGTAAAAGTTCCTTTCTTGCATTCTCTTGAACACGTTTACAAATATCTTCCAAAAAAGTTGAAATATATTTCCATTCTGTTTCAGGTACTTTGGCTATAGAGGTGTCTTTGACTCCCAATTTTTCAAGCTCTCGTTCTGCATTACGTAAGTCTGCTTTATAGTTTGCAAGAGTCGTTTTTATGGCTTCTAGCTTCCGTTGTAGTGATTCTAAATTTGTTCTACTAGCTCGATTTCTGCTATTAATAATATCTGCGGTTTCTGCTTCTGTTACTGGATTCACACCATGTTTCTTTTTGATTTCTTCAATCTGTTCGTCCAACTTGTACTTTTCATTCTGTTTTTTACGACGTTGAACCATGTATTTTTCAAGCTCTTCTTCACTATCTTTCCACTGCTTATCAATCTTTGACAGGGAAATGAGCAAGGAGTCTGGATAGTCTTGAATCTTGCCAACAAACATATTAAACTGTTTAGATAATTGCATGTTGTTGACATATTCTTCCATTTCTTTTAAATATTCTTCCTGTAATTTTAATCTTTCAGTAATGTAATGATATGGAGCGTCTTTTTCTGTGAATTCAGTTCCGCAAACAAAGCATTTTTTATCTTTTAAAATTTCTTCTAATTTAGCACGGCTGGGATTATCCAAATACTTTTTTTCCGAAACTGTATATTCTTCCTTTTTGTGTTCTTCTATAATCTCTTTACACTTCTGAACCATAGATTGAATCCCCCTTAGTATCCATAATGAGGGAAGTTTTTCTCGTTGAAAATTATCAATTTTCGTAGTTTCAGATAATAATCTAGTAATTTCACTTTCACAATCTTTATATTTCTTCACTAGCATAGAGTAGCTAGCTAGGCCTGATATTTTAGTTTCACCATCAGCTAATGCAATCTTTACTGTATCTATGTGGGCTTCTAATTCCTTTTTGTTTTCCTCTTCCCGGTTAATTTTGCAATTAAGGGTTTCAATATTTGACAATAACTCTTTTACGTTTGAATTATGCTTATTGACTTCTTTTAGTCTACGATTTTCGATGTTTATAATTTTAACTTTTGATTTACTGATAATGTCTGAAAGTTTTTCATAATATGGAAAGTATGATATGTGTTTTACTGCATCTTTAAGAGTCTCTTTTTTTCTAAAATTAATCAAACTTTCCAAAGATTCTCCTTGGAACCAAATGTAATTTCGAATGCCATCAGGGAATAATTCGTTAATTTTATCTTCTGCATAAAGATCATTAAGTACTTTAGTTCCTGTGGCAGAATCAAAAGATATTTTTAGCATATTAGGTCGAACAATCCAAGCATCATCACTTTCCCAATTATCACAATTTTGTCTAATAGCACTGACTGAGCGTTCTATTAGATAGTTTATGCTTTTATCATCTTCTAACTCTATTTGTACAGATGCTACGATTTCTTCGTTTTCATTTGCTTTAAATAACGCTCTTTTATTTATAAATTCATGACGTTTCATAGTAAATTTTGCAGATTGAGGTAGATTGTCTGTTCTACACCAACCTATTCCTGTGATATAAATTTTACCAAATAATATCCAGTAGAATGCATTGAAAAGTTTTGATTTACCTTTACCACCATTACCTATGACAAGATTAAGACCATTAGAAAAATTCATAGTCTGACTCTTATAATAGGATTGAAAATTTTCTATAGTAATATTTTTGATTATCATAGTCTTACGTGATTAAGAGTTGCAAATATTTTTTATATTAGCAATGTATTGACTTGTTAAAGCGTCTGCCTCACCTGCATCAGTAGAAAGATTTGTAAGCATTTTTGCTACTTCTTTTGCTTTTTCAAAGTTCACGGTAACTTTCTCCATTCCTGAATTAATTGTTTGATTGATTTCTTTTTCAATCGCTTTGTACATTTCGTCTTGAATAGCCATGATTATTTTTTTATTTATATTGATTATTCTCATTTTCAAGCATTGCAAATAAATCGATTTTCAATATCTCACAAAACTCTTTTAATTCACCATAGAGTATATCTATTTGGTTGTCCGCTAGTGCGGCAAAATTTACAATTCTTTTAACCTCACTAATAAAAATGTTTCGTTCGATGCCAGTAGAGTCATTTGCTGCATTGGGTGGAGTAACTATCAAATCCCATATTTTTGCTTTTTCTTTCCCCTTACTTTTTCGTAGAACGCGTCCGCGGCGTTGAATAAATTGACGTGGATTACCTGTACTTGAACAGAAAATAGCGTGTTCCGCTCTTGGGATATCTACACCTTCATCTAGACATTTCATAGAAAGAAGGATTTGTATATCCCCATTAGTAAAACTTTTTAATATACTTGGAGCATCATCCAAGCCACTGATATATTTGTGGTAACTATATCCATGCTCCTTGAACATCTGAGAATATTCATCAATAATATGAATATCCTCCTGTTTTATGTTATATGAATCATTTTCTGAATAATCAGGTTCATATCCTTCTGGGACAAAAACAAAAGTATAATCAAGTTTCTTCTTCTGTTTCAAATTTTCTAAAAGTTCAGATATTGCTACCTTTTTATTTTCTGCTTTATGAATTATTCTTTTACGTTTTAAGAGTAGTTTTTCAGCTTCGGGTCTATATTTATTTGTTTCTGGATCTATAAATTTCCTAAGTTTTGCAGATATTCTTTCATACTCTTCCATCTCATAACTAGTTAATTCGACAAAGATAGGATAATAGTCGTAATGACATAAAATATCTTCATCAATAGCCTGTTTCATCGTATAACGATAGGTATATTGGGGAGGTGTTGAATTGAAGAATTCATAAAGTTTATTAGAACCCCAATTATCATAGACTCTTTCTGGTGTTGCTGATAAGCCAATTCGCCACTTGATCATCTCTGGTAGATGTTTAAGTGAATTTGGAGAAGCTATATTATGCGCTTCGTCAGCTATATATATAAATGATTCTATATCTTTTGTTTTATTTATAAAAAACTGTATATCCTTGCGATTAAAAGTGGCGTAAGTTGTAATCACTATAATACTTTTAGTTTGATCTAATAAACTTCTTGTTATGTACTTATTTAGAGTGTTTTTCCAATCTTTATCAGTATGTGTTGAAACAATGTTTTGAAAATTAAATGTTTCTGCTTCATGTTGCCACTGAATTGCTAATGCTTGTGTTGGGACTACAATAATTGCTTTATAAAATCCATTTTCTTTGTATTGCTTACGGAGGCAGTTTAATGCAGTAACAGTTTTACCAGAACCAGTTGCCATTGCAAAAATGCCACTTTTATTATTAGCTATCCATGCATTGTATGCATCTATTTGAATAGTTCTTTCTTCTGGAAATGGAAACCGAGGTTCCTGTTCTTTTAATTCTAATTTGTCAAGTAGTCTCTTTGATAATGGTTTATGATATTTATTTAATACTGTATAAGTGCTTTCCTTTTCTATTTCCCTCAAATCAAGACCGCTCTGTAATAATTCTTCGACCGAATATTTAGGAAACTTGTCTTCTATGTATGTTTTTACTTCATCTATAGGTATATGAATCAAATGAGGTGTGTCATTGTTCCATGATTCGCTGAATAAAGTTTGATATTCATCAATTCTTTTGTCATCAGCAGGTGAAGAGAAAACAGTTATAGTTTCTCCATTTAATTCTAATGCAGAATGAGAAAAATTAGCGGAACCAATAAATGCGACTTTATTACCTTTCTCATCTGTGAAAATGCCATATTTATCATGGCCAAGTCCTCCTTTTGTGGAAACTGTTGCTATAAATTCTATTCTGTTAATAGATATTAAATATGATAAGCAATGAAAGAAGTGTTCGTCAGTTTTTGATAACACTTTTGTTAATCGTGTAATATCGGATAATATGCGACTCTCAAATTCATTTACTAAATGAGTTTGACCATTCTTAATAGCTTCTTTATCTTCTTTGCTCAATATGTGATTGATAATAACTCGCATTTTACCACCATTGGCTATAAATAGAGCAAAACCATATGCAAGGCTTCTGATTCCACTAGACGAAAAGAATCCTAATCCCAAATCGAAAGTAGAACTTTCAATCAACGCTTCAGTAAAAAATTCTTTAGGTTCATCGTATCCTGAAGAATAACTGTGTTTAAAGATCACATCATTTAACATATCATATCCTCCAATCCTTTGTGAATTTTATCAAACAAGTAGTCATAGCCTACTAGATTTGGATTATCTTTAACATCTCGTGCAATACGTTCCAAACCATCATCTAGATGAATCTTTAGGTAACGAGGAATGTCTTTATCATTATCGGAAATTTGGTAATGAGTACATATCATTGCTATGTATATGGAATAATAATTGCCAAATAGCACATTCTTACTATATTCTTTCCCACCAGAATCTGTTATATCTAATGGGGAAAATTTTACACCTGACTGTAAGGAATATGCGATAGCTATACGAGCAATTATATTTTCGGCACCTAAGTTAAACTTACGCGTTAATTCCACTACATTTTCTTTATTCTTGCTATTTGTCTTAATTTGAGAAAACATATTACTCTTTCATTAATAGTTCAACACTAATCTGCTTAAAGTATGAATGAGAATTCTCATTTATAATCACATACACTGAGTTTACGAGTGGTTTCATTAGTTCAAGTTCTTGTTCTGTTAACTCCTTATGTAATAACGGAAACAATACGACTTGCTTGGATATTGCTGGATAAAACTCTGTGATAATCTTATTAGAATGGCTCTTGTCAAATTTTTGCAAAGGACTATCAATAAAGACAGGAAATTCAATTCCAGATTCATCAACTAATGCTTTCAATATTGACGTTGCATATAACTGTTGTTCCCCTTTTGATAATGAGTCTTTGCGAATAAGTTCTCCATTTGGCGAATATAAATCAATGTCAATTCCATCATCAATAATCTGTACTTTAACGCTTCCGATAAAATCTTCTTTATGCATTAATGTATTCATTGTACCACGAATACGGTGTTCTAATGAATACTTTTTCTCTTGTTTTAAAGAGTACAAAAAGGCATCAAGTTCTTTTATCAGTTGTTCTGCTAGAGCGTCTTTCTTTACATCACTATCATCTAGGCTAACTCTTTTATTTAGCTCGGATATTAATTTGTTTACAGTTGCTAAATCTTTAGTTATTATTCCTTTAGATTCATATAAAGAACGGATATTACCCTCTACTTCCATAATTTGTTTTTCAACAATATTCTTTTGCGCTCTAATCTCTTTAATCAGGAGATCGCTTTCGTTATTTCGCATATTGGCAATTTGGCGAGAGGCACGTTCTAATGTTTGTTTGTTTTTACGATAATCGTCGGCTAACCGTTCAAATTCTGTTTTATAAGTGCTTGTTATATTGTTAAATACGGAAATAAACTCTTGATATTCTTCTTTACTAATATTAATTAATTGTACTTCATTACTTTCTATGCCTTTGTATTTATTCAGTACATATTGAATGTTGTCTTGTAATTGCAACGAGAGATCTGTTGCTATTGGAATGCGACTCAATGTCAACAGTAAATCTGATGTAATATCGGCTATTAAGTTATTCTGGTTACTTACATTCTGAGCTGATTTAGCTATCTTATAATCATATTCAAGTTGCTCCTTTGTCGCGCGAAACAACTTGCCAGAAATAGCAAATGGGGCATATTCTAAAAATGTTTTCAGTTTTTGTTTGTATTCAATATCTTTCTTTTTTGTGACGTCAACAACCGTTTCTAAACGGTTTAATTCATCTAAAGTCATACCATTGCCTTCTCTTAACAAAGATATTTGATATGATTCATTTTGCTTTTTCAACAAATTAAGAGATTCCTCATAGTTTTTAATCTGTTGGTCTTGCTCATTGATAGCTGCCTGTAATTTAGTTTGCTTATCCAGCAATGAATTTAGTTTGTTTCGATTATCAATGTCGCTTGATTTTTTACGAAATCTTAGCCTTAGATTTTCTAAATTTTTTTTAAGGTCTTCATACTTTTTTACTCCAAGAACTTCATTGTACGCAGAAGCAAGTTTACGCTTTTCTTCTATTGTATTTGTTTCTGCGAGAGTAACAATTTTTTCTGAATCAAAGAAAAAGAATCTAGCAATATCCTTATTGAGGATGAAATCATTAATAAAAACATCACTACCTATTTCTGCAGAAAGTTCATTAATGTTTCCATCTATACGTATTTCAACATTCTCTTTATCCAGAATTACGTCATAACTGCGTGTAACTCTTAGAGAGCGGCATGGTATAGATGGTATAAAAATATCCGTAAATTCAATTGAGACAGAATAAGAAGCAAGAGCCTTGAGTTCATTGTCATCAGATATATATCCTTGGCGCTTAATGCGGGTTATTTGTTCTTTTCCGAGCTTGTCAATAATTTGTCTGAGCTCGATATTCAGGTTATATTGGAGAAATGCATTATATCCGCCTCGAATGGCAATGTCTTTACGTATGGAATCATCAATGTCAATCATTATGCGGCCATATAAACACCAAAGTAATGAATGTAAAAATGTTGTCTTACCAAAACCATTCTGTCCTGATACTAAATAAATATTCTTTTTGTTTTCAGTTAAGAATACAAGACGATTTGTCCCTTTATATAAACGATAATTTGTTAATGTTATATCTCTAATTTTCATAAAATTTCTTCCTTTACAAAGGTTGCTAAACGATTGTCAAGATCTGTCTGTAATCCATATTTTTTCATTAACAGAGTTTTGTTTTTTTGTAGAGCTAGTAACTCTTGTATTAACCTATAATGCGATGAATCTTTACATGCTTTTTCTAACATTAATCTTTCTTGTAGGCCTATGTTGTCATTAGGTAAATCAAAACCATACACCTGATTATATATGTCGTTTACAGTAGTTGTGAAATTTCCATCGCGATACCATATAACCTGTATAGCAATTAACTCCTGACTTGTAATAAGGTCTATGCTTGAACGAAATTCTTGGGTCTCTTTTTGGATAGTTAACAACTCTCGTAAAAGTTGAATTCTATACTTCATAGTGTAGCAACCTTGATTATGCCCAGTTTCATCTACAGCTAATTGGCCATTTCGTCTTCTGTCACTTCTTAATTCAGAAACATTACGATTTAGTACTAATCTATTTCTAAAATCCAATAGGGGTTTCATCCATTCGACTCCATTTTTTATCAGAGAGGTCATAGATTTATCCTCTTTGACGACAGTACATATCCAACAACCAAATCTGCTTTGTCCACAAGAACGATGAGTCTCGTCTGTAACCACAGTCGGACACTCGTAGTCATCAGCTGATGCATCAGAGTATATTTTGAAAAGGATTTTATTGTCAAATCCCCATGGTGAAGGAATAATATTAATAATCCACCACACTTCTTCAAGCATTAGTTCTTTTATTGGTGCATAAGTATAAGTGTTAGGATTAAGTGGATGTTTTGTCAATCTATGTCCCTTAATTTCATGCTTTCTTATAGAATTTGCTCGTTGTTGGCTTTCATCGAGACGGGTTCCAATGAGAATTATAGCTTCGCCATCTGCTGCTACTTGATTAGTGATAAATGTCGAAGTAGGCTTAATTTTCATTTTCTCTGTACAAAAACGAAATGCATTGTTTGGAACAGGATAACCTTTACCGATCACACAGGACCAAAAAGTATCTTCAATTTGTGGGGTAGTAGTTCTTACTGTTATAGGTAATTGTTGCTCTTTTGCTGCCTTCTTTATTGTTTGCAGTACAGTTGTTACATATTCTTCTATGACAGGATTCTCTACCATTGTGTCGTTGCACACAACATACACACGGCGATGTAGAGGTATCCCTGATTCTTTAAGTCTTGTAATAGCAATCCAAACCAGTGTAAGTAATACTGTAGAATCTTTACCACCGCTAAATCCTATAATCCATGAACGATTATAGCGATCCGTCTCTTGGTATTGATCCATCAACTCTTCAATTATATTTTCTATTTTTTTGTTCTTCATTATAAACCTCTAATCAATTTTGTCAGGGTTGTTAAAGCCCTTAAGTTAATATTAGGCGCATTGTGATCTCGTTCAACGGAGTTATAGGTGGTTTTTGGTAGAATTCCATTGAGAGAATAGTACTCTTGGATTTTCTCTATTTTTCAACTAGCCACTTACTTGTTTTATAAGAGTCACTTTTATTTGATTTATTATTGACTGATTATTCAACATACGTTTATACTTGTCAAATAACTAACAAAGATAATGTATTTATTGGATATAAAATAATATTTGGTGGATATAACCTATATTTATATGCTGATTTTCTATATATACCTTACGGGATATGTGGAATCCGCTGATTTGATGGTTAGATTCAGAAAATGCCAATGCAGTATTAGGAGAAAAAAGATTTATGTAGTATTTCATGGCTTTATGTCTTGTTTTTGACAAATTTATAAAAAGAATTTTGGATGATATGATATTTGTAGGATTTTTTTAGATGAAATTTATTCTTCTTTCATTTTCTTCCTCCACCTCTGAAACCCTCTCATCAAACTTTCCTCTTCCACCGACTCCACCATATCATACTTTACCACAAACTCATGCATCGACTTTATATACATCACCCCATTTTTGAACTTATTTTCCAATAGGAATGAATAAAGCTCCGCTTTCATTTCCACCTCAATTTCCTTTTCAATAATAAAGATACTGTCCTGACCGAAGTAATTGTAGATTTCCGGGTTCTTGCCCTGTCTTGGGCTAGGAAGAACAAAAGTGATATTTCCAGTCTCTTTCCAGGAGACGCCTTGCGGATGAGGAACGGATAATTGATGCAAGAAATGATAAATGGGAGTGAGGTGGGAGAGGTGGATTGGAATGGGGAGCCTTGAAGACGGATTGCTATAAGATTGAAGTTCTAAACTTTGTCCGTACCGGACATACATATACCTCGCCAGATATGGCTTGATGGCAAACGTGACTGTAACCATGGGATTTGAATTTTGAATTGTTGAAATTTGTTGTATACTGATTGCCGCTTCGTGCGGCAGATTCCGTCGTGTTTGTTGGAAAAAATCCCATGGGTTACGGGGACGGAACTCTAATTTAGTAAGAAGTTGAATTTCAAATGGTTACAAATGTCGGTTTTTCCTTTAAAACCAACGGGCCGTTCCTTTTAAAGGAACGGCCCGTTGCACACCGAGGAATGACCTCTTCCTTTTAAAGGAACGGACGGCTCCCTAAAATCCATAGTGCAAAGCTATGCCTAATATTCTAATTTTTCAAAAGGAATAATAGCGACAATATTTATATTATGTAATGAAATATCATAAATAGTGTACATCTCTAATTTATGCGTATGCATATTGGAGATATGTAATAAAAATATACTGATTACTAGAGCGTGTATTTTAACTATATTTATTAGATAACTATTCTTAAAGTGGAAAAACTTTTTATTCCACTTCTTGTTTCTTGCGTAATAGGCGGAAAAATAGTTCTGATAAGTAAGGTGAACTTTGTACTTTTACGTCTCAAACAAAAAAAGCAAGATATGATAACATCAGTGAAACTTATGCTGAACAAGAGCAGGATATTGAATAATGGTAGTTACCCTTTAGTATTTCAGGTGATACACAATCGGAGAAAAAAGTTACTGTATACAGGCTACCGGATGAAAGAAGAGGTGTTTGACGAGCTGGAAGGGAAGATTATGAATGGCGTAAGTTCTACTTTTACGGCTACGGAGGTTGTGAAAATGAACCGCGAGCTACGGAAGATGCGGAATCAGATTGATACACGGATCAGGCAGCTTGAGCGGACAAGGGAAGAATTTACAGTGGAGGATATTCTGGCTCAAAATGCTTTTGGTACAGGAAAACCACAGTTTTATTTATTGCGATATATCAATGCGCAGATTGAGCGTAAGCAGGAGCTGAAGAAAGTGGGAATGGCTGCGGCCTACAAGAGTACCCGTTCGTCGTTGGCAAAATTTATAAGTCGCCCCGATGTGCGGATGTCGGAGGTTGATTTGTCGTTCGTCAGGAGATATGAGGATTTCCTGTATAGTAACGGTGCTTCCGGCAATACGGTAAGTTATTATCTGCGCAACTTGCGCTCTTTGTATAACCAGGCGGTAACGGACGGCTATCATCCCCGTGGCGAATATCCGTTTGCTAAAGCGCAGACCCGTCCGGCGAAGACTGTGAAACGCGCTTTGTCACGGAAGGATATGCAGATTCTGGCGGACTTGGATTTGACGAATGAACCGCAACTGGAGTTTGCCCACGATTTGTATCTGTTTAGCTTTTATGCGCAGGGAATGGCTTTTGTTGATATTGTTCTTTTGAAGAAGGTCGATATTTGCAATGGTGTGCTGACCTATTCCCGTCATAAGTCGAAACAGTTGATTCGTATAGCGGTGACTCCGCAGATGCAGGGCTTGATAGATAAATATAAGACAGAAAATGAGTATCTCTTTCCGATAATCAGCGGTGAATATGCTTCTGGATACAAACAGTATCGTTTGGCGTTGGGCCGTATTAACCGGCATTTGAAGAAAATCGCTGTTGTAGCTGATATTAAAGTACCGTTGACGACATATACTGCACGCCATACCTGGGCTACCCTCGCACGTGACTATGGAGCTCCGATTTCTGTGATTAGTGCCGGACTTGGACACACTTCGGAAGAAATGACACGCGTCTATTTAAAGGATTTTGATGTATCCATGCTCAATCAGGTGAATAGCATCGTTACAAACTTATCCAAATGAAATAATTATTTGTAATATAATCTGTTGAGAATTAGAAGATATCATATTTTTATTTATCTTTGCAATATTGTAATCTATTCCGTAATAGAGATCATATTTAAATATCTTTGTTTCTTAATATATTTCACGCTGCAAAGTAAATGAAATTTTTCATTATTGAATTTATCATAAAGTCCAATAATTTATTCATTTTGTACAGATAGGGATAATAATGGCTAACTCGTTTGATTGGTTGCCTGACATTGCTCTATCAGTTGTTTGGGGGTACATCCGAAATGTTGTTTGCAGTAACGGTTGAAGTTACCTTGCGAATCAAATCCCAATTCTTCAATGATATCTTTTATACATACTCCCGGTTTCGTCATTTTTTCCAATATTCTTTGGTTCTTTTGTTTCAGCATCCACTGTTTAGCTGTCATACCAAACACTTCATTGAATTTGATAAAAAAACAGCTTCTTCCCATATTCGATAGTGAGATAAGCTGCTCTATATTATCTACTTTGGTATGATTGTGCATGACAAAATCTTTAAAATCCACTTCTTTTCCGATAATGGGGTGGAATAATGCTGCAATCTCCTGTTTTTCATAAAACCCTCGTAAAAGAAAGAAAAACTCTCGTTGCATCAGCTCGTGTAAGTGTGCGCAACTCATTCCGTTCTTGATGCAGTGGGTTAATACCTCGAGAAATAGTGTTAGTGGATAGCGTATTTTAATTGGTGAAAAGTCATATTTAATGTTGTTGCATACATTTGATAAAGACTGTAATATGAGCTTGTCACAGTTCTCTGCAGGTATATCGAAAAACATGGAGAGCAGGCTTGAATCGGTTTCCGCAAATCCTTTTAGCCGGGAAGAACGAGGGATGAGTATCATTTCTCCGGCATGAAACAGCTTGTTATGAAACTGGTTGCAACAAATGGTGAAATCGCCTTTCAGAAAGAACAGAAGATAATTTTTAGTTGTATTATCTTCTTCAAATGCTGCATTCTTGGCGAATTCAAGATATTTGAATCCGGTTTCAATCGTTGTCATGTAGTTTTGACATGACTGATGTTCTTCAATGTACAAAAGTTCGCTTTTTGTATGTTTTGTTTCCATGGCAATAACTGTTTTGATTGTTTAGTCTGTTACTTATCTGTTTGTTTCACAATTGTTTCAGTATCTATTTTTTTAATGAATTATATATCAGAATAATATTATTTATTTTGTTTGTTATGATTCATTATATTATGATATTGAAACATTCTGTTATTAGTTTCTGTAATATAATTCGTTGATAATTAAATGTTTATTATTTATGTGTAATTATGCATCTCTATTACGGAATAGAGATGCATAAGAAATAGTTTGAAAAGACTGTATAAAATGAATGATTGTATAAGAAATAAAGCCGGCATACTTATTGGTCTATTTACTTTGCTAGGATGTTTTGCGGTTAGAGCACAAGATATAGCAGTAAAAACGAATTTACTTTATGGCGGGTTGTTACAAACACCAAACATAGGGGTGGAATGGGGAATATCTCCCAAACTGACTATTGACTTGTGGGGAGCCTACAATCCTTTTCCTTTGGGTAAGAATGGTTATGGTTCCAACAATAGAAAAATGAAGCATTGGTTGATACAATCAGAGCTTCGCTATTGGCTTTGTGAACGGTTCAATGGACATTTCTTTGGCGGACATTTGTTTTATGGACAATATAATGTCAGTAATATTCGATATTGGGGACTAGGTGACTTTAGAAGACAGGGAAATCTTGCCGGATTCGGATTCAGTTATGGGTATCAGTGGATTCTTTCACCACATTGGAGTATAGAAGGGACATTAGGGATCGGCTATGCACACCTGCATTATAGTAAATACCCGTGTAAGGAATGTGGTAAGCGTTTAAGCGTAAACAACCGTAATTATTTAGGGCCTACACGTGCCGCTGTATCTATCATATATTTACTTAAATAATATCCCAAATGAATAGTTTTCAGATTATAATACTTTCCTTTTTTATGAGTATAACGGTCATGTCAGTTTCCGCTCAAAATAATGATTCGATCAAGATCAATAATTTTTCTATAGAGAAGAATGCTCAAGGTGATTCTGTGAGTTTGAGATTTCATTTGATGATTGCTCCCGGCATTACAAAAGCAAATGATGAGTTGTTGCTTACACCTATATTGATAGATATAAAGGGAAATCACTCTTTTGCTTTCCCTGTCATACGCGTAAATGGCAAAATACGGGAGAAAATAGTTCGAAGACAAAAAGTGCTTCACTCATCAAAAGCAGAGAAAGACTTAATATATACAGTATCCAATCGGCAATGGAATACAATAACATGTTCAACTCCGATGTTAGCCAATCAACTTTGGATATGGCAGGCAAAGTTAGTGTTACGGCGGCAACTTGGAAATTGCTGTATGAAAAAGGAGTTGGATATGGTGGAATTGTTTACGTGGAACCGGACGGATGGATATTCTATTGTTAAGCCGGAAATAAAGAATAAGGTGGAAATACCGGAAATGTTACCGCATAAATGTGCTACGGAAGTACTGGCTGAAACAGAGAAATTTGTAGAACCCATAGATAACTATTCAGCGGGTAAAAGGATTCTGGCGGGCGAGCAGGAAGGAGCACAGATTATTTATTTCAAGCTTGCAAAGGCAGAGATAGATAGCAATTATCTGGATAATGAGAGAGTGCTGGAACATATCATTGATGTAATTCGCCGTATTAGTGAAGATCCCGAAGTAGAGATAGCTCGCGTAGTGCTATTGGGGCTTTCCTCACCCGAGGGGGCTTTTGAATTCAACAAACGATTGTCTGGAAAACGAGCTGAAGCGCTGAAGCAATATATAGCCGACCGGATTGCTTTGGCGGATAGTTGCTTTGCGCTTGTGAATGGTGATGAGGGCTGGGAAGAACTACGTTATAAAGTGGAACACTCTGATATGGAATACCGTAAGGAAGTATTGAATATTATTGATTCAGTTCCGATAATGAAAGGCCGTGAGGGACAGTTGCAACGTTTGAAAAGAGGAGTGCCCTATCGTTATTTGGAAGAACACTTCTTTCCGCAATTGCGTCGAGCCGGATACATCAAGGTGTATTACCGGATGAAAAATGGAACCATATAAATCTCAATATATAATAATTTATTTTTTAATCATAAGACAAAAATGAGAAAGAATTATTTTCTAATCGGAGTATTTGCGCTGGCAACAATAACGTTTGCTGCTTGTAGCAGTGAGGACAAGCTAGGTGAAGAAAGAAGCGATGACAATGGTAATACCGAAGTCATAGAGGGAGAGCCTACTTGGGCGAAGTTTACATTTAAATTGGGCAAAGATGGTGTTGTAGCACGTGCAACGGGTGACACACATGAAGGTACTACTACAGAAAAAAACATCAAAAATCTGCGGGCTTATATCTTCAATGAGTCCGGTAGCTTTGAAGCAAAGACGGATAATGCTACTGTAGATGAACATGGCACGGAGCACACTGCTGTATTGAAACTAACTTCCGGTAAAAAGAAAGTGTATGTAGTAGCTAATATGCAGGACGACTGGATTACGTCTACCACTACAACTGCTCAATTTGAAGCTGTTACTTTGACACATTGTACGAAAGCAGGACGTATTGCCCATACCAAAGGTGTAGAAACGGCAGTTGCTGTATCGCGTGTCGGTAATTTTGATAAAATATCCGGTAATGGGAATGCGGCGACCAATGGTTTCCTGATGGCAAATGTATTAAAGGCAACCGAATACACATTATATCCCGGGATTTCTGCTGAGGATTGTTCGAAACCGGCGTATGATAGTTCGGCGGAAATGAAGAAAAACAATCATTTGGAGGTGTTCATATCCCGTGCTGCTGCTAAGTTGCAGGCTACTTATGCAAATGCGGATGCTTTGATATTGAAAGATAGTGAAAGTAATACATTAGGCAAATTACTTACTCCGACTTTTACGGTTCGTAATCTTCCGGTTCAGAGCTATATATTTCTGCATAATCATGTTGATGGTTTCCTTACGCCGTTCTATACAATGACTAATACTAGCTCTACATTTGCAGATTTCGCTAAATATTATGACGAGGTGAATGAGCCTAATTTGGATTTGAAAGCAAGTGCTGACGAGGAAGCTATAGAGTCTATATATTTGCCGGAGAACTCCAATCAGACACCGGTAAGGGGAAATACTACTTATGTGTTGGTGAAAGGTGTATTTGCTCCGGCGGCTAATGTGATGATTAATGCTGTTGAAGTGAAAAATGATGGTGGCAATCTTAGTATCGAAAATAAATTAGACGGAACTGATTATACTACAGGAGGAAAAGATGTACCGCCATATTTTATTGTCCCGGAATGGGAAAATCAGATTTATACGGCTCCTGCAGACTTTAGTGGAAACTTGGCAAACTATGGCTTGGGCATGATTTTAAAGACTTATTTGAATAAAGCCGGAAAACAGAAATGGTTAAATGCAGTAGACGAGGGAAGTGCTGTAGACGAAGGTGATATAGAAAATTCTGTAAGTGTATATTATGGAAGCTCATTCTCTACTTCTGAAGGTATTTATTCAGTTGTTACCATCAAGAAATATTCGCATAGCAAGAAGGACTTACCTGGATATAAGGAAAGTATTGAAGGAACAATACGTATTTTTCAGTACACCGGAGGTACTTGTTATTATCGTGTGAATGTTGAAGATAATATGGACGGAAAGACGGAAGCCAACAACCTGTTCTATTCGGTAATGCGCAACCGTTTTTACAATGTAAATATCTCAAAAATTACTTCAATCGGTTATCCCGATGATGAAGATGTTACCGTGGACCCGACAGATCCCATCAACCAGAAAACGTACATGCAGGCACATATCACAGTGGAACCATGGACGAAAGTTGAACAGGATGCAGAACTGGGAATGTAATTGCTATTAGTCTGCCGGTTCATTAAAAATAGATTTTAACGGATTCTTTTGCCGGGGCATTGTCCCCGGTAAAAGAATCTAAAATCCCTCTCAATAACAATTTAACATGCATAGTACATTTTACCGGAAAAGAAGGATGGTGGCATACATATCAATGCTATTATGGCTTATTACAGGATGCGTTAATGAAGATTTTTCCGATTGTCCGCAGGGAAGTTTCCAGGTGGCTTTCGAATATGTTCATCACACGGACAATACTTGTCTCGATCGCTTCAACATTGACGTACAGCAAATAGACTTGTATGTATTTGATGCAGCCGGATGTTTTTTGAAATGTATAACTCGTAAAGGGACGCCTTTCCCGAAAGATTTTCGGATTGACCCGGAACTTTCTGCCGGTAGCTATACGTTGGTGGCATGGGGAAACTTGACTGATGAAGTGACTTTACAACCGGCCTTTATTGCCGGACAAACTACGCTTGAGCAGGCGTTATTATCACTCAACGCAGCTGAAGACCGTAGTGTGAACCATAGACTGACTCCTGTTTTTCATGCTATGAAACAAGTAGAAGTAAACGATGTGAAGGAACACACTGAAGTTCTTTCACTTATAAAGAATGAGAATCATTTGCATCTGAATGTGAAGTGGTTTGAAAAAAGCGGAATACCATGTATTCACCGCTGTGCGGATGGCGTGCGTGTCCGTGTACTTGATCCCAAAGGGGCGACCTATAAATTTGATAATTCTGTAGTTGCTTCGGGCAACGAATTGACATATTATCCATATCAGGGCGTAAATAATGATGCATGGAATCAATTTGCAGGCGTTTTTTCTTTGATGCGTTTGGTGGAAGGGGAAAAATTGACGCTACTGATAGAACGTTTGATGCAGGACGGCACAGCCAAAGAACTCTACCGTTCTGACTTAGTCGAACTTATCCGGATGCATCCATATACCCGCATCCAGTCGGAACTTGACCGGCAAGATGTGTATGAAGTAGAAATATCGCTTATAGATGATCTGGACGGTGACACGGATACTTATATGCAAACGGCTGTTACCGTATCAGGGTGGACAATCATATTGCAGGATACGGAAATGTGATACTTTATAATTAAACGAGAGAATGAGACTGAAATTAGTTTATATATATAGCTTCGTTGTGACATTATTATATCTGCTTACTGCTTGTACTGACGGAATAGAAGCATCTTCCGATAGTAATGGCCAGGGGGAAGGCAAGGAAATTCCTGTCAGTATCATGCCGAAACTTGTTGCAGGGGATGAAAATGAGGTATCACAATTGCGTGTTATCATTTTCTCGACACGTACTTCCAATCCTTACGGTCCTAAAGTTTTAGTCAGCAATCAATTGATAGATGTAAATGAAGATTATGTTGCCATTACCTATATAGGATACAATGATATTTATGTGATAGGAAATGAACCGGTAGATCTTTCGGGAATCAACAGCCCTGAAGAATTGAAAAATATTCAGATGAATACGGAAAGCAGCCTGAGTGCTTCAAAATTTGTATTTTTCCGGCAGTTGCTTAATGTGAATGTACGGAGTAAAAATGAGATATATCCGGAAGGGGCATCCGCTCCTGTTTCAAAACTGGAGATAAAGTTGCAACGAGTGATTGCCAAGTTAAGTGTGAAGTTTGACCTTAGTACGGAGATTTGTGAAAATGGAAACCCTACAGGTGAATTCGTTAATCTTGAGTCTATGGAGTTACTTCGTATTCCAAAGTATAGTTATCTGGCTTCCTGTAAATACAGGATAGAAGAGGGGTTTCTAGATAACCGCGTTTTTTCACTAGAAAATAGCAGTGCAGAACAGAATCATTTCACATGGTCATCCGGTGATATATATTTGCCGGAATATCTGCCGATGGATGAGATTTACAGAATGGTATTGCGCATTAAAGGGACATCAAGAGGAATCACCCGTATATATACTTTGCCGATTGGTGATGCGATGAATTCAATTGATTCACATTCTACAGAATGGAATATAACCCGCAACAGGCATTATAGTTTGAATATTAAAGCGATTACCGGTTATGGGGAGGAGTCCCTTGAAGTGAAATCCAACGTTTCCGGATGGGCGGAAATCAATGTTCCGATTGAAATAACGGGAGCTAGTTTTCTTGCAGTCAACAAAAATACGGTCGAAGTAAAGTCTTTACGCTTTTACTCGTATGTGCGTTTTGCTTGTAACGCTCCGGTTGAAGTAAAACTTCCCGATGAGGTGACAATCGGTAATCAACTGCAGATGACAATAGAATATGATGACGTGACAAAGAAAAGCGGTCGCGTCGGGTTCAGACGTGGAAATTGGAATACTGGTAATGATATTATATATGTAACTACATTAAAATCGAGTACCGCATCTGTTGAACTTAATCTGCAACTTTATAGATCTGAAACAATTTTTGTCGGATATAACCTTGTTACTTGGGCTGAAGCCATGGGATATTGGGAAGAGGCTAACTGGATACGTACGGGTATTTATAATGATGAGTTTTATAAAAGAGCCACCCGGGAAACTGGATGTAGAGCATATTATCCTGAAGGAGTAAATGAGAATGATGCAACAAGAGGGAAAGGATGCTGGAGATTAGCTACCATACGTGAAAATTGGGCAATTAATTCTGCTGAAGCATGGTGCATAGAGGAATATGATACAAATGGCAGAAAGGCATATGTAAGTTCCGGATCGGGAAATCTCATGGACGATTATAAAGAGAATAAAAAATATCGCTATAACTGTACACTTGATGTTCGTCCTCCTGAACTTTCAGATTTTATAGTCTCAAGTTCAGATGTAACGAATGTCACGAAGGAAAATGCGTCCTCTATATGTGCAAATTTAGGTAGTGGATGGAGATTGCCTACAGGAAAAGAAATGAATTATGTTTTCCTGAATGCCGGAACCAACGGGCTTCCCAATAATTTCTTTTCGGACAGTTATTGGGGAAAGAATGAGGACGGTACCTTCATTGTAGCAACAATGAGCGATCCGGATGGAAGTGCCACGACGGATGAATTGCGAAATGGGAGACATACGGTGCGTTGTGTGAAATTACGTTATCCCCCTGTTGGATAAGAAAAATGATAGATATGATAGTAAAAAAGAAATATATTCAATTAGTCCTGTTTGTATTGCTTTTCTCTTTGGGGGCTTGCAATAGTGATGAAATGTCGGATATCAACGATACAACAGAAGTACAGGAGCAAATGGTTTTGAAACTAAGTGTGCAACAAGAGTCTGTTGTGTATACGCGGGGAACAGGTACCCCTGCCGATGAAGCAAAGGTTGAAAGTATGGATTTTCTGATATTCAATCATGACGGAAATATTGTTTATCATCAGCATCCTGTATTGGAATGGACTGGAAATGAATATAAGACGACAGTAAACATTCCTTCGGCGACAGGAGAGCATACATTGTATCTGATAGCTAATTATCCGAAGGAAGCAGGGACTATACATACTTTACAGGACTTGGAAAGCAAGATATGCACAAGTACGGAGGCACTTGTAAAACCACCCTTTGTAATGGCTACCAGGCGCATTACTCTTTCATCACTCAACATGATAGCTATTCGTAATGCGATGGAAAGTGACGGTAGCAATGGTTTCAGTTTAAAACGGAATGTTGCGAAATTCAGTGTGGGAGTGGCAGACAACAATTTTGAATTGATTTCAATAAATTGGTTGGGTTGTCCTGTGTCAGCCTCTGTATTGGCAGACGTGGATTATACCAGTCCGTCCACTTTGTCTGTCAGTAACCTTGCTCCTTCGTCAAATCCTATTTATCTGTATCAGATTCGGAAAATGGGTTTGGATGCGCATAAAGGATTTCACATCGTTGTACATGGAAAATATACGGCAGCGGATGGGACAGAAAGGGAAGGATACTATAAACTCCGTCTATGTACAATGGATGATGCTACAGGAGAAAAAGTTCCGTTGACTTCAATTGTAGGCAATGATTACTATAAACTGAATATCCGGAGTGTTACGGGATTTGGCGCTAATTCATTCGAGAATGCAGAAAAGAATGGATTTACTAATGATATGGAAGCATTCATGTTATTAGAGTATAATGGTACACATGATTATCAAGAGAATTATTTGCAGAATGGTTATCAGATGGGATTTGAAAATTCCCGTTGGATTATATACAGTAATGAAATCTTGAATTCTTTTGTGTTAGGTCATTTCTACCGGTGCATCCGGGATGAATCATTGGAAGGTTACACCATGTTTGATCCGAATTATCCTAATCTTCAGCGTGGATTGATAACGGTGAAAGCAAATGGGACAGAAATAACGGGGGAAACAGTTTGTAATGATACTCCTGATAATCCCGTCGAGATGGACTTGTGTTTCACGGAATCGAGTGAAGTCGCAGGTACGGAATACTCTTTTACGAGTATTATCCAATATGGTGTTCTACAAAAAACGGTAACTGTTGAACGTCATTCCTCTATCGGTCGGTCATATACAGTGCTTCCTATGTTATATACGAATTACGGGGAAGTGTTCGATTCATGTGATTGGATCGGGATAGCTGAACAACGGCACGAAGGTGCTATTATTTATCCGCAGTTAGACTCTGCTAATGATTACATTTTTGTCCATGTAAAGGAAAATGGCACAGGCAATGCACGTGAAGGAAAGGTGCGTCTGTTTGGTAGGAATGGATATTTTGAACTTCGGATACGTCAGGAAGGATAATTCAAATAGTGTTAAGAGTGAAAGGAGATATGAGGATGAATATATTAAACGATATTTTGGAAAAAGAAGGTGATAATCGAGGCTCTGTTTATTTGTATTGTCTAGAGGATTCATGGAAAGCATTCGGATATTCTGCTTTTTATCTGTCTTTACTTTATCCGGGGATTAAAATCGTGAAATATGATAATCCGGATATTATATGTTTTTGTATGTGTATATCGGATGATTGTCTGATGGAAATATTCGAGATGAGCCGGATATATGTCGGGAATGAATGTATAGAGATGAAAGTGCCAGAAAGGATTTGCGGTGGAGAAAACGAGTATGTCAAATGGTGTAATGAATTGTGCTTGAACTTGTAGAATTATGAATAAACGAAGATTAAGGTTATTACACCTTTTAAGATTGGTAATCCATCAGAAATATATAAGACTTCTTTATATTACTTTAGGCGTGTTTTTACTTTTATGTACTTGTTCTGCCAATTCTGGTGAATCAAATGCTATGGCAAAGCAACAAAAAGACAGCATACTGATAGAGCGCTTTTGGGATACGTATGATTTTACAGATACTATCCGGTTAAGCAGCTCTGCCACTACAGAAAGGATGTTGGTGGATTATCTTTCTCAATTGTCGGAACTGACAGAGGAAAGGGCTTGTGAAAATATCAGGAGATTGGTGTTGAAGACTAAAGTTAATAAGGTGGTAAACCGTTGGTTTCTACAACGGTTGGAGCATCATCTATATGAACCTGATTCGTCACTACGGAATGATAGTTATTATATTTCAGTATTGGAGGAAGCATTAACATCCGGACATTTAGATGGAATGATGCGTATACGTCCCTTGTATCAATTGAAAATGCTTAAAAAGAACCGGATAGGGATAAAAGCTGCTGATTTTACTTTCATTCTTTCTACGGGAGAATTTCAAAAACTATGGGATGTTTCCGCTAAATATACGTTATTACTGTTTTATGATCCGGATTGTATTTATTGTCGGCAATCAATGATGGAACTGTCTGAATCATCGGTAATAAATTCCTTCTTGCAACATAGTGGACTATCCCTATCGCAACTTGCTCTTGTTACAATTTGTACGGAAGGTGAAATGGATGCGTGGAAAGAATATCAGCAGTCTCTTCCTTCTGTGTGGATAAACGGTTATGATGTCAGGAAGGTGTTGACTGAAAAAGAACTATATTTTTTGCGTTCTCTTCCTTCGATATATTTGTTGGGAGAGGACAAGCAAGTATTATTGAAAGAACCCTCTTCTATAGGTGAAGTTACCGGTTATTTATTAAATAAGTATGATGATATATAATAGTGGCATAGGAAAAATGGAATCATGACTTTTCCGCTGCCTGTGAAGGTAGCCTATTGTTTGTTTTGTTTGTGTGTGCATCTTTTTCCCGGTGGGGAAGAAGGTGCACTTTTTTATTATGATATTTATTAGTTTGAATATATTTGTTTATTTATTATTCTCCCCCAGGTATTGATTTTGTCGCTTTTTTCTGCTTTTCGTCGTTTTCTTGTCGTTTATTTAGTTCCTCTACGTGTGGCTGTATGTGTCTGAAATGCTTTTTAGTACTTTTCTGATGAGGCTGTTTGGTGTCGTTTCATCTCCGTGGAAGATGCTGCATCTTTGCATCGTTAACGTTAGCGAAGTGATAATTAAAACAGTATTCATTAAAAAAAGAAAAGTAGTATGGCTATTAGATTTAGAAGGGTGTCTCGCCTGTGTGACCCTACAAATAAAGAAGCAGGAAAGAAAGTGTATCCGGTGATTTCTTATCAGTATGATACGAGTGCAACGTTGGATGAGTTTGCAAAGGAGATTGCGTCTGCTTCTGGTGTTAGCGAGGGTGAAACGATTAGTGTATTGAAGGATTTCCGTACGTTATTGAGAAAGACATTGCTGGGTGGTCGTTCGGTAAATATCGCCGGTTTGGGATATTTTTACCTTTCTGCTCAAAGCAAAGGGACGGAGAAGGCGGAAGAATTTACAATCGCTAATATTTCAGGGCTTCGTATCTGTTTTCGTGCTAACTCGGACATTCGTCTGTTTACTGGAACGACTACCCGTTCGGATGGATTGAAGTTCAAGGATTTGGATCATATTAATGATTCGGGTAGCATTGGTGACGGTTCTGATGATGGAGGTGAAACTCCGGATCCGGATGGTGGTTCGGGTGGTAATGGTGAAGCACCGGATCCGGCAGCTTGATTCATAGATCGTTGAGAACTGTCTGGTTTGTATGGAATGGGGCTTCGGCCTCATTCTTTCTTTATAACTACGCAAAAATATAAATATGCAAATAACTACAATTCTTGCTTTTATTACCGCTATGGGTGGTTTGGAAGCTGTGAAATGGTTAGTGAGGTATATCACTTGCCGTAAGACGGATGCACGGAAAGAGGAAGCGTCCGTGAACAGTATGGAAGAAGAAAATCGCCGTAAAAAGGTGGACTGGCTGGAAGAACGGCTGACTCAACGTGACGAGAAGATAGACGGGCTTTATATTGAACTTCGCAAGGAGCAGGAAGAGAAGATTGACTGGATACATAAATGTCATGAAGTGGAGTTGATACAGAAGGAGTCGGAAGTGAAGAAGTGTGAGATTAGAGGGTGCGTGAAGCGTATGCCACCTTCGGATTATTAACTGGTGCGTTTGAACTAATAATGAATTATCATGAGAAATATAGATTCTATCATAGTACATTGTTCGGCTACGAAAGCCGGGCAGGATTTTACTGCCACAGATATTGACCGTTGGCACCGGGAACGTGGGTTCAATGGTATCGGGTATCATTATGTGATCCGTTTGGATGGGAAATTGGAAAAGGGGCGTGATGTCGCTTTGGCCGGTGCTCATTGTAAAGGTTGGAATAAACGAAGTATCGGGATATGTTATATCGGCGGATTGGATGAGAACGGGCGTCCGGCAGATACCCGGACGAATGCTCAAAAACGGGTGCTTTATCAGATTATTATGGATTTGCAGCGGGAATATAATATTCTCCAAGTGTTGGGACATCGGGATACTTCACCGGATTTGAATGGTGACAGAGTGATTGAACCTTATGAATATGTGAAGGCTTGTCCCTGTTTTGATGTGAAGGAGTTTTTGAGGAGTGGGAGGGAATTGCTGTTTGTGTTGCTGGTGGTTTTAGTTGTGCCGGTGTTGTTGTCGGGGTGTAGGAGTAAGAAAGAGGTAGTAAACAGGGAGAGTGATGTTAGGGTTGATTCAAGCTTGAATAGTAGCTCCGGGAAAAGTCTTGTTAAAAATAAGGCTGCTTTGGAAAAGGATTCGGAGGTGGTAGAAGAGCATATCGAGCAAGTGTTGTTTGTGTTTCCTGTGGATACGCTTGGGTTGAAGGCTGGGAGGGTGGTGAAGACTGTGGTGGATAGGAAAAACGTTAATGAGAAACAACTTCTTCAAGAAGTGAATTCACTGTCTGTGAGCTTATCGGATATGAGTGCTAAGACAGAGATTCATAAAACGGGAGTTGAGAAAACTACTAATAGGACAACCGGAGGTTGGTATTGGTACGAAATTATTTTGCTGGTTCTAGTTATTGTGTGTTGGATTTGCAAAGTGAAGAGGACGTGAGATGTTGTTTGTCTGGTGCAAAGTTAGTTTTGATGAAAAACGGAGTCATGGTAGTGCTGTCTGTGAAACTGTGTACTTTTTTGTGGAGTTTGTATGTGTATTCCCATGGAAATGCGTATCTTTGAATAATCAAAATAGAGGAAAAATCATGGACGGGATATTACGTAAACTTCCTATTGGAATACAGACTTTTGAGAAACTTCGCGAAGGAGATTATCTTTATGTGGATAAGACTGCTCTTGTATGGAGAATTGCTTCAACGGAGACTCCTTATTTTTTAAGTCGTCCTCGTCGTTTTGGCAAGAGTCTTCTTCTTTCTACTTTTGAAGCTTATTTCGAAGGTAAGAAAGAATTATTTGAAGGGTTGGCCATAGCTGATATGGAAAAGGAATGGAAGACATATCCGGTACTACATTTGGATTTGAACGCGGAAAAATATGATTCTCCCCAGGCTTTAGTTGAAATTCTTAGCAGGCAGTTGACGCAATGGGAACTGAAATATGGTAAAGGAGAGGATGAGGAAACTCTTTCGGGACGTTTTGCAGGTGTAATTCGTCGTGCCAGTGAACAGTCTGGTCGTGGAGTCGTAGTCTTGGTTGATGAATATGATAAGCCTTTGTTACAGGCGTTGGATGATGGTGCTTTACTTGATGACTATCGTAAGACATTGAAGGCGTTCTATGGTGTGCTGAAAAGTTCAGACCGTTATCTTCGTTTTGTTTTCCTTACCGGTGTGACTAAGTTTGCGCAAGTCAGTGTGTTCAGTGATTTGAACCAGTTGAATGATATCAGTCTGAAACCTCAATATGCCACAATTTGTGGTATTACACGACAAGAATTGGAGGATACTTTTATTCCTGAACTGAACCGATTGGCAGAAACAAATGAGCTGACTTATGAAGAAACATTAAATAAGATGACGGCTTTATATGACGGTTATCATTTTTGTGAGTTTGCGGAAGGAGTATTCAATCCATTCAGTGTGCTTAACGTTTTTGACGGGTATAAGTTTAGTAACTATTGGTTCCAAACCGGTACTCCTACTTTTTTAGTCGAACTGCTTAAAAAGAGTGAGTATGATTTGCGTACGTTGATTGATGGGGTAGAAGCCAATGCTTCTTCGTTTATGGAATATAGGGTAGATGCTAATAATCCGATTCCGTTGATTTATCAGAGTGGCTATTTGACTATAAAGGGGTATGACAAGCGTTTTGGAAACTACCTGCTGAAATTTCCCAATGATGAAGTACGATATGGATTTATGGATTTTTTGGTTCCTTATTACACATCAGTGGTAGATGATGAACGGGGCTTTTATCTAGGTAAATTTGTACGTGAATTGGAGAGTGGTGATGTTGACGCTTTTCTTACCCGCTTACAGGCTTTCTTCGCAGATTTCCCTTATGAACTGAATGAAAAGACCGAACGACATTATCAAGTTGTATTTTACTTAGTTTTCAAACTGATGGGGCAATTTACCGGGGCAGAGGTTCGTAGTGCCCGCGGACGGGCGGATGCAGTGGTGAAAACTCCGAAGTATATTTATGTATTTGAATTTAAACTGAATGGTACTGCCGAACAGGCTTTGCAGCAGATTGATGAAAAAGGCTATCTGATACCTTATCAGGTAGACGGGCGTGAGTTGGTTAAAGTTGGAGTGGAGTTCAGTGCAGAAAAAAGGAATATAGACCGGTGGTTATATTAGCTCGATAACCATGTTGTTAAAGGAGTTACGGAGCCGTTTGAGATTGTTCAAGCGGCTCTTGTTTTGCGGGTAGTTCTTCTTATCACTTGTTTTAAATCCAAATCATAATCTCTATTTCTTTATCAGTTGTGATCTTTTCCTTTTTTCTGATTTCCGCTTTGAGAGGAAGTAAATAAGTATCAAGTTTGGTGTCAAACCAGATTGCGGTTTCCCATTGGGTATTGCCGATTTTGGCCGTCATCTTCAACCGTCCCCAGCCTTCCTCTAAGAATCCGAGATTCTCTCTTATCTCTTTGGACATTTCTTTCGGCAGGCAGGCTATGTGCCAACCGCCTGTTCCAACGGTTGATGAGTAGTTCCAAACTTTTGTGGTAAACTCGTATTTCATTCCTTTATTTTCCATTGTACAAAAATAGAAAATAATAGGAGATTAGCTATAATTTTTTCTTTTAATTAATTTTCGATGTTTGTTTGAATACACATCTATTATAGGAATTGGCAACTGGGCAAAGTGGTAGAATAAGTCAAAGTTAACTTGTGCATAGCCCTTGTGGCTGCCACATAAAGCATACTTTTATCAATATTGGAATGATAGTTCTTATCATCTGTTTGCGGAATGATTACTTCGTCAAATTCCAGTCCTTTCGCCATATGGGCGGAAGTGATGATAATCCCTTTCACATAAGCAGAACTTTGATTGGACAAAAGTGAGATGTCGTTTGCATATATCTGGAGTTTTTGAACAAGTTTTTTTGCTTGGGATTCTGTTTTGCAGATGATCCCTAATGAGGTATAATGGGAGTTCCTGAAGGAGTTTACTAAATCCGCAATACCTTGGATCTCTTCTTCTGTATTTTTGAATGGAAGAATCTTGGGGTGTTCCCCATGTCTCATAATCGGTTCTAATTCATTGTTCGGTTGAATTTTTTGTGCAAAACTGGTGATCTCAAAAGTAGAACGATAGCTTTTGCAAAGTTTCATTATTTCTCCTGTTGCAAATGCTTTCTGAATCATATCGGCAGTGGAAGAACCATAAGGATTGACGGATTGGGAAGTGTCTCCAAGAATTGTTTTTCGACACGGATAAAGTTTTTGAATCACTTTGTATTGTATGGGAGAATAGTCTTGCATTTCGTCTATCAGAAGGTGTTTGACATAAGATTGGGCGTTGTTCCCATCTAATGCGATATGAAGATAAGCCAAAGGAGCTAAGTCCGCATACTCCAGTATGCGATTTTTGCGTGTCTTGAACATCTCCGGTTTTCCGATCCATTCAAAAAATCTTTATAGATTTGGAGATCGTTATTGCCCGCGAACATCTTTTTTATCTCTTTCTTTAGTTGGTTTTTCTCCGGAGTGCTAACTGTGAGATTATATTGTAGTTGCATCATCTCCAGAATGTAATCTGTCATAGTCTCAAATCGTTGACGTATGGGATAGCGGTGGAATCGTTTGAACTGTTCGTTAATAAATTCGGCAGGAACGGTGATATATTTGGTGAGTTTTACGTCTGTTGCTTTGAAATAGTTGTTTTCCATGTAAAGGATGAATTTGTCAAGTAGTGATATAAACTCGAAGGAGGCTTTGTATTGAATCCGTTCGATAAAGTCGGGTGTCGGGTTTTCTAATAGTTCCGTCACTTGGTCGAAGAAATTCTGGTGTTTATATTTGTTGTCAATTACATCCGACAGAATTTGCTCCATGCTGGTTTCGGGAACGGTCTCTTCGCCAAGTTCCGGAAGTACATTAGAAATGTAATCGGCAAATACTTTATTGGGGGAGATGATTAATATGTCTTTGGAAGAAATCTGTCCTTTCTGTGCATAAAGCAGGTAGGCAATACGATGGAGCGCGATAGAGGTTTTTCCTGAACCGGCAACACCTTGTATAATGAGTACAGAAGCGTTTTCATTACGGATGATCTGATTCTGCTCCCTCTGAATTGTCGTGACGATGTTTTTCATTTTGTTGTCGGCATTGGAACATAGTTCTTTTTGCAGAATATCGTCATGAACAGTTACGGAACTTTCAATCATGTACTCCATTTTTCCTTTGCGAATACGATATTGGCGTTTGAGTGAGATCGCCCCGTTAATTTTGCCTGCCGGAGAGGAGTAGAACGCCTCGCCTAATTCATGATCGTAGAACATGCTTGAAATAGGAGCTCGCCAATCGTAAATCAGATTCTTTTTTTGATTGAGGTCATAGAAAGTATGTATTCCTATATAGATCGGACTAACTTGGCTTTTGTCTTTCTTTTCCTGAAAGTCGATTCGTCCGAAATAGGGGATATCCAGTATTTTGCTTAGTCGCCTGCGTTTGTCAATTACATTTTCACCTAATGCAAAATGATTTAAGATGCTTTCGCGCATGGAACGGATTTCGTGGGGATCGATATCTTTGTTCGACCATAGATAATCTTTGTACTCCTGCAGGGTGTCTATATGCTCTTTGACGGAAGTACTGGTAGTGTTAATCGTATCATGGATAGTGGTTATGACTTGCTGTAAATACTCTTTTTCCTGTTTCTCTGTTTGATTGAATATCATAATCTCTTTTTAGTTGTATGATGAAGAATTGAAATTGCAGGCAAAGTTAGCTCAACCCATTTAGGGATTAAATAGTTATTTATAGCTATATATGTATCCTTTTTCCTATTTTTGCATACTTACTTAATAAGGAAAAAGATGAATATTCTTGAATTGGCAAAACGTAACCAGCAGAAAGCTTGGGAGATTATAGAGGATACCCGTATTGTTCGGATATGGGAGGGGATTGGTGCCAAAGTGAATCTGGTAGGTTCGTTGCGTACGGGATTATTGATGAAACATCGGGATATTGATTTTCATATTTATACTTCCCCTTTGGATTTGTCTGCCAGCTTTCGGGCGATGGCTGAATTGGCGGAAAATACGTCCGTAAAGAAGATTGAATATACGAATTTATTACATACAGCAGAAGCGTGTATAGAGTGGCATGCATGGTATAAGGATATGGAAGGAGAACTCTGGCAAATGGATATGATTCATATCCAAGAAGGCTCTCGTTATGATGGCTATTTTGAAAGGGTGGCCGAACGCATTTCTGCGGTATTGACAGATGAAATGAGACTGGCTATCCTGAAATTAAAATACGAAACGCCTGATACGGAAAAGATTATGGGAGTGGAGTATTATCAAGCTGTGATTCAGGATGGTGTACGTAGTTATCCGGAATTTGAGGAATGGAGAAGATTGCATCCGGTGGTGGGTGTGGTGGAATGGATGCCCTAGCCAGATTGGATCACAGTGCGGGGAGAAAGATTGCATGTATTAACTTAGCAATCCACTCTCTTGTCCTAAACGAATGGCTTCAATGGAATTCTGTACACCTAACTTCCGTAACAAATTTTGTCGATGAATATTAACTGTATGAATGCTGATGCATAATTTGTCTGCGATTTCTTTACTTAACAGGCCTTTTTGAATAAGACGTAATACTTCTATTTCCCGATTAGTAAGATTGGTAGAAGGCATTAACGATAGGGAAGGAGAAAATATTTCTCCATTCTTTAGATTCAGGACGGTACAATCTACGGTTTCAGAGGCTTTTTGGTCGGGTGATATGTCCATGTTTCCTATGATAAGCCATGCTTTACCGTTGCGGTCCTGTTCCAATACCTGATGTCTGCTGGCGACACGTATGTACTGTTGTTTCGCATTAAGCATACGAAAACTGTAAATGTTAGAATAGCTATTCCGTTGCTCAAAAGGCAGGCTATAGATGAATTGGCTTAGTGTGACCTGTAATGCCGCCAGTTGTGCGCGATCATCGGGATGGATGCGCGATTCCAGATAATCACCCTGTCTTTCTAATGTTTCTATCTTGTGGCTGTCGTATCCCAGTAAATCAACAAAATTCGGAGAGGCGTAAGCATATTTGCATTTATAAACATCGACAACAAATGTACAGTTACGGCCCATTTTCGAGAGTTGATGAAGCATGGATTTATCCCGCTCCCATACAGCATAGTCAATGTCGGTAGCAGATAGATGCTGCTTTGCCCACATTTCTTCTCTAGTTGTAGTGTTTAGTTTCATTCTCGGATATATTTGTTGGGTGTATCTTAATAATTGTTCTGGAACAAAAATAGATATATTATGGGAAATGGTCAAGAATGAATGAGAGAATTGCTAATTGTGACTGTTTTGTGTGATTGACATGCTAACAAATGATAATAATTGAGCTTCTATTGAAAAATATAGAATAAAAACATAGTTATCTAATTTATTGTGTTACCTTTGTTCCCAGAGTTTGAGTTACGAATCATTATTGTGTAGTTCTTCTTTTTAATATATTATTAGTAAGTAGTCCTCTTCTGTAATTATCCTCCTCACTCCAAAATAGTATTTATTTTAATAAAATTTTTAGATGAACATTTACATTTCAGGTTTAAGCTATGGCACAACTGATGCCGACTTAACAAATTTATTTGCAGAGTTTGGAGAAGTTTCTTCAGCCAAAGTTATTTTTGATAGAGAAACTGGTAGATCCAGAGGATTTGCTTTCGTAGAAATGACGAACGATGGAGAAGGACAAAAAGCAATTGATGAACTGAATGGAGTTGAATACGACCAGAAGGTTATTTCAGTAAGCGTTGCACGCCCTCGTACTGAAAGACCGTCAAACGGTGGAGGCCGTGGTGGTTATAATAACTCTAGAAGATATTAATATCCGAATGAAAGCAGAAGATTCTGTCTTCTGCTTTCATTTAAAAGCTGTTTCCGTTTCATGATTCAACGGGGGAATCTCTACTGAATAGAGAAGACGAAAAATCATTTTACATTTAAGTTCTGCTAATTCTGGCTCTTCTATGCAAAATTAGGAATTTCTAATCCTGTACTTTCCATTCTGAAAATAGATTTATTAGGCTTTTTTGTAATACAATACTCTTGAAATAGCCAAGGGCATATAGTTTAATAAATTATCCAACAAGGTAAATCATTCGTGACAGAACCAAATATTGAGCACTTGAATAAAGTATGCTCACTTCTATTTGTCTGTTTTGCCAATACAAAATAAAACATATGAAATCGTTCTTTATAGGAAATATTGAAATTAAAACACCTGTTATACAAGGTGGAATGGGAGTAGGAATCTCACTGTCCGGTCTGGCATCAGCAGTTGCAAATGAAGGCGGAGTAGGCGTTATATCATGTGCGGGTTTAGGATTGTTATATCCCAAGGGAAAAGGCTCTTATCTGGAGAAATGTATAAGTGGACTGAGAGAAGAAATTCACAAGGCACGTACAAAAACAGAAGGTATTATTGGCGTAAACGTAATGGTTGCTTTATCTAATTATGCCGATATGGTGCGTACTGCGATTGAGGAAAAGATAGATGTGGTATTTTCAGGTGCGGGACTTCCGCTTGATCTGCCGTCATATTTGACCCCGGAAAGTGTAACCAAGTTAGTTCCTATTGTATCTTCTTTAAGAGCTGCCAAGGTTATTTGTGACAAGTGGCAAAAAAACTATAACTATCTGCCCGATGCAATTGTGGTGGAAGGGCCTAAAGCCGGTGGGCATTTAGGATTTAAAAAAGAACAAATACAGGATCAGCATTATGCTCTGGAAGCATTGATTCCGGAAGTGGTAATGATTGCATCCAGTTATAAAGAACAAAAGCAGATTCCGGTGATTGCTGCCGGTGGAATTTCGACAGGTGAGGATATAGCACATTTTATGGAATTGGGAGCTTCCGGTGTGCAAATGGGTAGTATTTTTGTTACCACCCTTGAATGTGATGCTTCAGAAACATTCAAAGAAGTATATATTCATTCCAAGTCCGAAGATGTTCTTATTATAGAAAGTCCTGTCGGGATGCCGGGAAGGGCTATTGATGGAGAATTTATTCATAATGTGAATAATGGTTTGGAGAGACCTAAAAGTTGCTCATTCCATTGTATAAAGACATGTGATTATACAAAAAGTCCTTATTGCATTATTAAGGCTCTATATAATGCAGCCAGAGGAAATATGAAAAAAGGCTATGCATTTGCTGGTAGCAATGCCTTTCTCGCAGAAAAAATCAGTAGCGTAAAAGAAGTAATGGCTACATTGGAACGCGAGTTTTTTTTAGCAACCCACAGACTGGCTTAATGATTGAAACTCTGCTTTTTCATGATTGAAATTGTCCGGGTTTCCCACTATATATAAAACTAATCGCTGTTTGAGTACAGCAAAAATAACATTTATGACATTTAAAGAATTAAATATAACCGAACCGATTTTAAAAGCAATTGAAGAAAAAGGATATACAGTACCAACTCCCATTCAGGAAAAAGCGATTCCGCCTGCACTGGCAAAAAGAGATATATTAGGCTGTGCGCAAACCGGTACCGGAAAGACGGCTTCATTTGCTATTCCTATCATACAGCATTTGCAACTGGATAAAGAGGCTGCCAGACGTCAGGGAATTAAAGCCTTGATATTGACGCCCACACGTGAGCTTGCCTTGCAAATCAGTGAGTGTATTGACGATTATTCAAAACATACTCGTATTCGCCATGGAGTAATCTTTGGTGGTGTAAATCAACGCCCGCAGGTTGATCTGTTGCGTAAAGGTATTGATATTCTGGTCGCTACTCCGGGACGTTTGCTTGACCTGATGACTCAGGGACATATACATTTGGACACTATCCAATATTTTGTATTGGATGAGGCTGACCGTATGCTTGATATGGGATTTATCCATGATATTAAGCGGATATTGCCGAAACTTCCAAAAGAAAAGCAGACTTTGTTTTTCTCGGCAACAATGCCTGATTCTATTATCTCCTTGACTAAGTCTCTGCTGAAGAATCCGGTGAAGATTTACATAACACCGAAATCATCTACTGTAGATTCTATCAAGCAGGTGGTGTATTTTGTTGAAAAGAAGGAGAAAAGCCAGTTGCTTATTTCGATATTGTCGAAGGCAGAAGATCAGTCAGTACTTATCTTCTCACGTACGAAACACAATGCTGATAAGATTGTGAAGATTCTGGGCAAGGCTGGAATTGGCAGCCAGGCTATTCATGGAAATAAGAGCCAGGCGGCAAGACAGTCTGCATTGGGCAACTTTAAATCGGGAAAAACTCGGGTGATGGTTGCCACTGATATTGCTTCCAGGGGGATTGATATTAACGAATTACCTTTGGTTATCAACTATGATCTTCCGGATGTTCCCGAAACCTATGTGCACCGTATTGGGCGTACAGGAAGAGCTGGGAATATGGGAACTGCACTTACATTCTGTTCGCAGGAAGAACGTAAACTGGTGAATGATATTCAAAAGTTAACCGGTAAGAAACTCAATAAGGCTGATTTCACTATTTGAAAGTAAGCACTTACATTATTTATTCATTAAAAATATAGTATAAACTAAATATTATTTCTATGGCAAAATCCATGACAGTAGGTAAACGTGAAAATGAAAAGAAAAGAATCGCTAAGCGCGAAGAAAAATTAAAGAAGAAAGAAAATAAGAAATTATCGGGCAGCTCAAACAGCTTTGAAGATATGATTGCTTATGTTGATGAGAACGGGAGAATAACCTCAACTCCTCCGACAGAGAATGTCAGAAAAGAAGAGATCAACCCGGATGAAATAGTTATAGCAACTCCTAAAAAAGAGGATGAAGAGCCAACTATTTTGAGAGGACGGGTTGAGTTTTTTAATGAGTCAAGAGGATTTGGTTTTATTAAAGATCTTTCCGGCGTTGAGAAGTACTTTTTTCATGTAAACAATGTCGTTGGTAATATTACAGAAAATAATATCGTAACATTTGATCTTGAACGTGGAGTGAAAGGGATGAATGCGGTCAATATCTCGTTGGAAAACAAATCTAAGCCGGAAAATTTAGCTCAAACAGAATCTGTATAAGAATATCTGTATTCTGCTTGTGTATAACAAAAAACAAAAAAATAATTTGAGATATGAAAAAAGGTAATATAATGCGCGATGTTATTTCATCCAGTCAGTTTACTGCAAACGTGATTAAGGAGTACAAAAAAGGTTTGGGAGATGTAGTGCTGGTAGCAATAACTCCGCGGACTACCATTGAACTTCCTGCACATTTGACTCAAGCAGAAATAGATGCTCGTATAGAGATTTATAAAAAACTACATAGCTCCAAAGTATAGGTGTTTGTAGATGCAAAAAGTAAGGTAATAAAAAATCCCTTGAACTTTTAAAGTTCAAGGGATTTTTTATTACCGAATCGATTGTGGTGCCACCAGAAAATGAGTTTCATTTCTAAATGGCTCTATATCTTTGCGTTAAAGAATCGCAACAAACGTAATCTCCCGCTATTGCTCCACCTAATTTCTGCACCATTTTGCAGTGTCTCGCAGAGTCGAGTTCCTACTTTGATGCAAAGGTAGTGAAAATATTTGAAACAGAAATAGGTACACTAAAATTTTGTTCCACTTCAGTTCAGAATCCCTACTTGGATGTAAAAAATAGTGGTTATTAAGTTTATTCTAAGTAATCGCCAATCTTTAATGCTTTTGAGTATCTCTCCACTTCTTTATCTGAAGAATAATTATTCAAACTTTCAAGAGAAATCCCTTTCCATCCTCTTATATTTGAGAACATAGGCCATATTGTACATTCCCCGATTTCAGGCTCATATTCATAATCGATATCTTCAAGTTCCTGTAATGAGCATAGAGTCTTTATTTCATCATCAGTTTGTGCTATAATAATTACATCTTCTGCTGATATTGTAGAAAAATCAAACTCATCTCTAATTCTCCACTCTCTTAGCCATGTAAAATCGTGCGCTTGAACATTTAATTCCTCAAACCTCCAATCCATACCCACTCTACTGAGATTTATCCTATCTGTTTCATCTCCATAAATCACAGACTTTGCACCAAAATCGTTAATTAACAAATCTCTACTAAATCCTATTCCATAATAGGATAGCATAGGTTTGCAGAACTTATTCATATATGCAAGATTCTCTTTGAAAAGAGTTATTGGAGTTTCAGTAAAACAGATATAATTGTGTGCATCTGAAACCAACTTTAATTGAGTTAATATGTTTACTAGCCTATCATATGCATCAGCACCCTTTGTGAAATGAAATAGATATGGCGAAAGATCTTTTCTATCTTTTGTCAAATTAGCAGATGGATTCATAATCATTAAAGTATGATGTTTATATTATTATCCTATTATCAAAAACTCCCTCAAACAAGTTCATTTCTCGTTTGGCAATACCTAATCTATTTGCTAATGTTCGCCATTCTTTAACAGCTGCTACCACCTCGTTGATTATGCTCTTGGCAACCTCTGGGGTGAGCATATACTCCTCACACGAGTCAAGCAGAATTGACAAATCTGCTTTGTTGGTTTTGCTGTTAATTAGCAAACTTTGATGGTCGTTTAGCGTTGGATTCATATCGTATGCTGGCGAAAGAGTCCAACCCTTTGCAGTTAGCAGAAAACCGTGGTTACGGAAATGATCATCGCTATTGCCAACGCATATATTGAATGCAACTCGGCGGAACAACTCTCGCAAGTTCGCATCAACATCGGTACAGCCGCTTATGATAAAATCAACAATGTCAATATATCCGTGTCCTGTTGTAGCGTTATCGCCGTCGTTCAATCCAAGCAAGGTCATTCCCGATGCAAAATGTATTCTCTTGCCATCATCCGTTCTATCAAAACGACGAGAAAGGAGCGTATGATGCTTGTCGTTTATTTCAAGCACCTTTGTTTTGGCAGCGTTTATACCCGCATTTTTAGCTAACATGTGGCAGAAATGTTCCCACAATCCCACATCATAATCATCCTTCAATGATGGGAACTTTGCGACATAGATACTGCGGCCCGTATCTACAACATTTGCTTTGGGACGAGCACCACCGAGCGAAGAACCCGGCTGCACAAGTTGAGCAATCCATCGTTTTTCGGGGAGGGTATTAGCATCCTCACTTTTCTCAATCTCCCTACTCGCTGCAATGAGTTCACGTAAGTCAGTCAACGGTGGAATACGCAAAGAGTTGTCAGCGTTTATGAACTCACCATCAGGCGTTTCTTTGAAACGGAATCCACCCATACGGGAAAAGTCATCAATTCCAGTTAAGAAGTCAAACGACGAGAGGCGGCGAACAGGTCTGTTATCCTCTTGTGCCAAAATTTGTTCACGACGGAGGAGAAGAGTTCGTCCCCATCTATCAGGAAGAGCATCGGCAAAGCAACCGAAGATATCTTTATTCGGTTGTGTATATTGTATCCCCGGATAGTTGTTAAGGTCTTCACTCAAGGTAATGGCATTGTACTTCTTTATCCAGCTATCGGCAAACTTGAAGCTATAACTATCCGAGCCACGAAGTGATTCGTAGCCAAGTTCACCAACCAACTCAATCTCTTTGAGCCAATCAAAATCGGCATATACATACAACTTCTTCATAGCCTTCTACTCCTTTTTAGATGCCCTTTCACGCTGTGGCAAATTCATATCCTGCAATGCCCTGCCGAGTTCGTCATCCTTTGCTAAAGAGAGAATATCATCATCAAGTTGCAGGGCATACAACACACGCAGATAGATGCCTATCGCCACTGTTGGGACACCTTTCTCTATGCGTGAAACCGTAAGTGGCGAACAGGTAGCACGCTCCGCCACCTGCGCAACACTTAAATTACGACGCAAGCGAGCAAGTTTTATTTGTTCGCCAACTATCTGCATTTTCTGCTCTAACTTTCGGGGCAATTTAGTCCCCATCGTACTCTTTACCATAACCTCAACATATCATATAATATGCAAAGATAATACTTTTTCTTTATCTTATGATATGTTGAGTGAAAAAATGTATGAATGTAACTATAAAGAAAAACTTGATAGTTCAAAATAAACGAACTCGCAAGTCAATCTTGCGAGTTCGCTGATATTATAGATGTCTCTTTTCTGATAATTATTAACCACATCGACTGGGTGCCGACTAGGTGCCGACTGGGTGCCAACTTAGTTCTATCTTAGTGCCTACTTGGTGCCATCATGGACACTATCATGAGCAGTTCATGAGCACTTATAGTATTATACACTCACAAAAAATCAAGTCAAATTAAGCTACGAGGGCTATTCTCTTTTGTATTCTACGCGGTTTGTTTCTGATATATACTCGTATTATTTTAATGGTTTTTATTAATTATATTGTCATCTTGAATATATGGGTACTTTGAGAAATCATAATACTTAGGTTCATTATCCACAATGTAACACATATCTCCATCATAGTTAGCACTACCGAACGCAGCTCTTGCTGTTAATTTAATATTTTCTATTCTGAAATCTTGAGAGGATATGGCCTCACATTTTTCGTAATTAAATATAGTAAGATTTACTCCTCCTGAATGAATAGAACTATTAAATCTAATGCCATCATATCCAAGGCTTTTTATATATTCGGCAATAACTTGAGTTGGAATATAGTCATCAGTGTTGTTCGTAGGTTTTGAAAAAGCCCCTTGTATCATTCCCATTACATGCATATCTACAGTGGTATCTTTGTCGTTGGATAAATCAAGATCTACAGCAATGTTAGCTACTTTTAAAAGTTCAGTTGTTTGTATTTTGGCAATATTCACAGCATCATAGATAAATGGTCGCACTTCGAAAATTGCCGTTGTGGGACTTTCTGCAACATAGAGATACTTAACATATTTAGGATTTGCACGACCTGCCGAAACTTTTACATTCTTTGGAGGGACAAACGAGGCCTCTTTCGTTAGCCCTTTAAATGGGTTTGCTTTCCCAACATATTTAACATCTAATTTTTCCCCATCGGGAGCGCTATAACATTTATAAATCATATGGTCATTGATACAACTGTCATCTATAACCCTTGCCCTATAATAAATGTGACCAGCCTTGACATAGAGAGTATTCTTTTCCATATACTGGGATAGTATATTTAACAGTTGGTGCCTTACAAAGAAACGATTCGTAACCATACTATTTTCCGCCACGCCAATTTTATCGGCTGTCTTTCAGCCGATAA